>NZ_VHSI01000016.1:0-70084 GCF_013048705.1 Vibrio sp. A11
GTTTTGCCATTTGCTTCCTTCAGATTTCACCTCACGATGAACACCCTTGCATAGGCTAACGGTTCCCGCTCGACTGAGCCCGTAGAGGACTTTCACCTCCTAGATCAACGCCATGCTCGGCGCACAAACAAGAAACCTAGGTCAGTAGACCTAGGTTTCTTAACGATGACATCAGCATAAACATTAAACGTTATTGCGTTGACGGACCGCTTCAAATAAGCAAATCCCGGTCGCGACTGAGACATTTAAACTGGAAACACTACCTGCCATTGGGATTTTGATTAGATCATCACAAGTATCACGAGTTAAACGGCGCATACCATCGCCTTCAGCTCCCATGACAATCGCTAACGGACCAGTCAGCTTGCTATGATAAAGATCATGCGTCGCCTCGCCCGCTGTGCCAACAAACCAAACACCTTGCTCTTGTAGAGCACGCATCGTGCGCGCTAAGTTGGTCACACGCACTAAAGGAACGGTTTCTGCAGCACCACAAGCGACCTTGCTTACCGTGGCCGTCATCGGTGCTGAACGATCTTTAGGGACAATCACCGCCGCCACACCAGCAGCATCTGCATTACGCAAACACGCCCCTAAGTTATGCGGATCGGTCACGCCATCCAGTACTAGCAGCAACGGTTGTTCATGCTGACTTAATATTGCGTCTAGATCATGTTCGTTTAATGCTTTAGCTGGTTTGACTTTGGCTATCAACCCTTGGTGATTAGCACCTTGAGCTTTGTCATCCAGTGCCTTACGCCCCATCTCCTGAATGGATAGCCCTAAACGCTGCAATTCATTCAATACCGGAAGTAGCCGATCATCTTGACGACCTTTCAAAACATACACTTCAATGATACGGGCTGGCTCACGCTGCATCACAGCGTTGACCGAATGAATGCCGTAAATCAGTTCATTACTCATTACTTACCTATTTCGTTTTTGTCCGGCTCTTTGCCGTTTTAGAACGAGATTTCGCTTTACTGGCTTTATCAGACTTAGCGCGTTTACTTTTCGCTGAATCTGCGCTCTCTGATTTATCTGGACGCTTGGTTGGCTCAACCATTGGAACGGCTTTTCCACCACGCGTGCCCGCTTTTTTACTCTTGGCTTTTGCTTGCGCTTCTACTGCCCGCTTTTTGGCCGTTTTACCTTCGCCGCGTAGCTTACGACTTGTTTCGACTAATTCAAAGTCAATTTGTCGATCATCCAGATTCACCGATAATACTTTCACTTTCACCGCATCACCTAAACGATAAATATTACCGAATGACTCACCAATCAAACGTTGACCGATAGGGTCAAACTGATAATAGTCATTAGCCAAATTGGAGATGTGAACCAAACCATCGATATGTAATTCCGTGAGTCGAACAAAAAAACCAAATCCAGTCACATTGGCAATCACACCATCAAGCTCTTCACCGACATGATCTTGCATGTACTCGCACTTCAGCCAATCAGACACTTCTCGTGTTGCATCATCAGCACGGCGTTCGGTCATTGAACACTGTTGTCCATAAAAGTCCATCTCTTCAAACGAGTAGTGATAGCCTCCGGTTGGTGTCCAGCGATCTTGGGTCTGATGTTGTTCTTTCGCTATCAAATATTTGATTGCACGGTGTAAAAGTAAATCTGGATAGCGGCGGATTGGAGAAGTAAAGTGCGCATAACGTTTTAATGCCAGACCAAAGTGACCTGCGTTATGGGCGTTATAGACAGCCTGCTTCATTGAGCGCAGTAGCATGGTTTGAATCAGCTCTTTATCTGCACGCTCACCGATTTGTTTCATCAGATTGGCGTAATCGGTTGGCGATGGCTCAAGCCCACCACTCAAGTCGAGTCCTAGTTCGCCCAAGAAGTCTCTAAAGCCCATTAAACGTTCTTCACCTGGTGGCTCATGCACTCGGAACAGAGCGGCTTCCTTGGCTTTTTCGACTAGCGATGCTGAGGCAATATTGGCAAGGATCATACACTCTTCAATCAGCTTATGAGCATCGTTACGGATCACTGGCTCAATGCTTTCGATCTTACGCTGGGCATTAAAGATGAATTTGGTTTCTACCGTTTCAAATTCAATCGCACCACGTTGATCACGAGCCGTTTTCAGCACCTGATACATGTTATGTAACTGTTCAAGATGAGGCACGACCGCTTGGTAGCGCTCACGCAGTTCTTCATCACCCTGCAAAATATCGTTAACTTTGGTATAGGTTAGTCGAGCATGAGAACTCATCACCGCTTCATAATGCTGATAATCGATGAGTTTGCCGCCATCAGAGATCGTCATTTCACACACCATGCATAACCGATCGACTTGTGGGTTGAGCGAGCACAGACCGTTAGATAAAACTTCCGGCAACATGGGGACCACTTGCGATGGGAAATACACGGAGTTACCACGATTGGTCGCCTCTTTATCCAAGGCGCTGCCAGGACGGACATAATAGCTCACGTCGGCGATGGCTACCCATAAACGCCAGCCCCCCTCTTTTCTAGCTTCACAATACACAGCATCATCAAAGTCACGGGCATCTTCCCCATCAATAGTCACCAAAGGCAATTGCCGTAAATCGACTCGACCTTGTTTGGCCTCTTCAGGGACTTCTTCTTTTAGTCCACTGACTTGCTTTAAGACTTCATCAGGCCATTCATGGGGAATTTGATGGGTGCGAATAGCGATTTGAGTCTCCATACCCGGTGCCATACTTTCACCCAGTACTTCTACAACCTTACCCATCATGCCTCGGGTACGAGTGCCACGATCGGTTACTTCAATCACCACCACATTACCCATCCGAGCGCCTTCGCGGTGTTCGGTTGGGATTAAAATATCTTTATGGATGCGCGAGTCATCCGGCACCACATACGAATAACCTTGTTCAAGGAAAAAACGCCCGACAATTTGTGCATTACGAGCTTCAAGGATACGAACCAAGCGCCCTTCTTTTCGGCCTCGTTTGTCGGTGCCAGTTGGCTGCACTAATACAAAGTCACCATGAATCAAGGTGCGCATTTGGTGGTGCGGCAGTAAAATATCGTTTTCTTTGTTTAGACCACCCTCTGGGCGAACCCAGCCATGGCCATCTTTATGACCAATAACATGGCCTTTAATCATTTCCAGTTTTTCTGGTAGGGCGTAACATTGACGACGCGTAAACACCAATTGACCATCTCGCTCCATCGCTCTGAGGCGGCGACGTAGACCTTCGTAATGATCCTCACCCGATAATTCAAGGGCGGCAAACAGATCGTTACGGTTCATGGGGACATTGGCTTTGGTTAGGAATTCTAAAATATATTCACGACTTGGGATCGGGTTATCGTAGTTATCGGCTTCGCGATCCGCAAACGGATCAGTATGGGTAGTATCAGACATAGGCAGACCTGCTTTTCTAGGAAGGTACATAAAGTATATCCTACTGTGTTCTTAAGCTTAATAGCTAATCCCAACCGGCAGAAGCGCAACAACTTTGTGTATTACGTGACCGGAATCAAGTTGTCACAATAAATAACGAAGAGTTGAATCGTGTGTATGATGACAGGATGTTGAGAGAAAGTGGTAAAGCGAGCGTTAAACGCTAAGTAGGAAATAATAAGATAGGATTGAGTATTAATAATATTCTATATCTATCACTTACTGCATGACAATCATCCAGCAAGCGACAGAATGATAGAGAAAAAAGCTAAGATAAACAAGCTTTATTTACCAGAAGCTGCCACGGCGCTTTGCTCGAGCAATGATATTTTCTGGCATCCTCATTTCTAATCCTTGTCGCAGCAAGGTAATTCGATTATGAGTTCGCTGATCGGCAGTCACGGAATTGTATAACCAACGATAGGCATCTTCATAATCTAACGGGCTACCATGATCGCGTAATAACAGCTCAGCAAGATGAATCCGAGCATTAAGATTGCCCATCGCCGCCGCTTCACGAAGATACGGAATGGCTCGCTCTCTATCTTGCTGGACTAACGTGCCTCGCGAATAATAACGACCAAGCTGCTCTAGGGCACTGGCTAATCCTTGATGGGCAGCATTTTCCATATAATATAAGCCCAGCTCAACATCTTGTTCAACGCAAACGCCCCACGCCAGCATATCACCATATAAAAACTCGTACGCAGGCAGACTGATCCGAGTTGCACGAGCAACAATGTCCTCAACCAACTGGCAGCGATCGGCTTTCAGTCGCTCCAAGTGTTGGTTCTGTTCAATCAGTTTGATTAGCTCAGCTTCAGAATAAATCGGCACAGGCTCTTTAACATCCGCCACGTTGGCGTGACCGAAGGAAGAGTGAAATGCGAATAATATAGAAGCGGCTACCGTACGTAGCTTCATACTTGCACTCTTGGTTGAATCCGATAGCCATACTAGTATAGCGCGACAGCGCGCAAGGGCTCGGCTTGATTCTTGTATCGGCAGCCCTAGCATTCACTTTAGGATAAATTGCCTCTTTGCGGCAACTTTTTGCCACCAAGACTAAGAGTATGAAGAATGAGGCATAAAAAAAGCTGGCGAAGCGCCAGCTTTTTAAATAGAGAAATCGTCAAACGAATCAAAAAATCACACGTTAAATGGGTGTACTTTGATGATCGTTTCGTTACGGTCTGGGCCCGTTGAAATAATATCAATTGGCACGCCCGTTAACTCTTCAATGCGTTTAATGTAATTAATCGCCGCTTGAGGTAATGATTCAATTGATGTCGCGCCAAAAGTATTTTCTGACCAACCTGGCATGGTTTCGTAAATAGGCGTCACCGCCTCGAAAGCATCTGCTGCCATTGGTGATACCTGTGCAACAGAACCATCCGGCATTTGATAACCCGTACAGATTTTTAGCTCTTCCAGTCCATCAAGTACATCTAACTTAGTTAAGCAAAAGCCAGTGACTGAGTTGATTTGAATCGCACGGCGCATAGCCACCGCATCAAACCAACCACAACGACGTTTACGACCCGTCGTCGCGCCAAATTCATGACCTTTAGTACCTAAGTGGTTACCTACTTCATCATCCAATTCTGTTGGGAATGGACCCGCACCAACACGAGTACAGTAGGCTTTTGCAATACCTAAGATATAACCTAGATGACGAGGACCAAAACCTGAACCAGCAGCTACACCACCAGCGGTCGTGTTAGAAGACGTTACATAAGGATAAGTACCGTGGTCAATATCCAACAGCGTACCTTGTGCACCTTCAAACATGATCTTGTCGCCACGCTTGCGGGCTGCATCCAATTCATCCGTCACATCGATGACCATAGAGGTCAACAATTCAGCGTACCCTTGGACTTGAGCTAAGACGTCGTCATAGCTCACTGGATCTACTTTATAAAAATGCTCTAGCTGGAAGTTATGGAATTCCATGACTTCTTTAAGTTTTTCAGCAAAGGAAACCATGTTGAACAAATCGCCAACACGCAGACCACGACGCGCCACTTTATCTTCATAAGCAGGACCAATGCCGCGACCTGTGGTACCAATGGCTTTTTTGCCACGAGCCAGTTCACGCGCTTGATCAAGAGCGATATGATAAGGAAGAATCAAAGGACAAGCTTCAGAAATAAACAGACGCTCCTTAACAGGAATGCCACGCTCTTCAAGCGGTGTCATCTCTTTGATTAATGCATCGGGTGACAGAACCACGCCATTACCAATGATGCATTTTACGTTGTTGCGGAGAATACCGGACGGAATTAAGTGAAGAACGGTTTTTTCACCGTCGATGACTAGAGTATGTCCAGCGTTATGGCCACCTTGATAGCGAACCACATATTTGGCATCTTCTGTTAAAAGGTCAACTATCTTGCCTTTACCTTCGTCACCCCACTGGGTGCCTAGAACGACTACGTTATTTCCCATCTTTCCAAGTCTGATTGCTAGTTAAAAAAGGATTCTAGCACCGAATCCTTCGACTTGCAGTTATTTTTTAAACGCGTGGCAATTGCCAGTCGCCAGTAGTGAGACACTGATGAAAATCAACCTGACACTCAGAAGGCATCTACGCGTTTATTCATCAGCATAAATTTTTACCGAACAAACCCCATCACAGTCAATCGCCGCGCGATACATGCCGGAACTGTTCATCGCAAAGTGAATGTGGCCCTGTTGATCAATAGCGATCAATCCGCCCTCTCCTCCCACTTGCTTGAGTTCACCTTGAATGACCGTCTCACAGGCGGTGACGAGGTCTTGTTGCAGATACCGCATTCGAGCGGCGACTTCTCCCGCTACCTGATAGCGAATAAAATATTCACCCACTCCAGTGGCTGAGATAGCCACATTACCATTTTCAGCCAGCGTACCTGCGCCAATGATCGGCGAATCCCCGACGCGTCCATAGCGCTTGTTGCTGATGCCACCTGTACTGGTCGCCGCCGCCAAATTACCCTGTTGATCGAGCGCAACCGCACCCACGGTGCCATATTTCTTATCATCTGGATAAACCGATTCAGATAACGCCGTTTGATCACTGGCTTTCATGGCTAATAATTGCTCATAACGTCGCTCAGTAAAAAAATAGTCCTGTTCGGTATACGTATGCCCCTGCGCAAAAGCAAAGGCTTCTGCTCCTTCCCCAATCAAAAATACATGCTCACTGTGCAACAGCACATCTCTCGCCAGAACAACCGGATTTTTGATGTGTTTTACCCCAGCAATCGCGCCAACGCGCCGTTGTTGACCATCCATCACCGCGGCATCCATCTCAACCATTTCTTGATGAGTCAAGACGGAGCCTTTGCCAGCATTAAACAACGGCGAATCTTCAAGTAAAGTAACAGCAGCGACAACCGCATCTAGCGCATCGCCGCCTTGCTCTAAGTGCTGATGTCCCGCGCGCACCGCCGCCTCTAAGGTTTGGGTTATTTCTTGCTGCAGTGAAGCGCTCATCTGCTCACGCAAGATAGTGCCAGCTCCGCCATGAATGGCGATTGCAAAGGGAGATTTCATCGTAGAGTTCCTTTAAAAAAAGCGCTAACCGCAGAACAGTTAACGCTTTCAATATCGACAAACTTACACGATTTCCGAATACCAATCGGTCTTAGCCGCTCGTTTCCATCGTAATAAGTTATCTTTGGCTATCGATTAATGAGAGCCGCAGCTACCGCCACCACAGCAGCCTTCTTTTTCTTGTCCATGATGGTGATGACCTTCGCCACCGCAGCAACCATCGTGATCGTGGTCATGCCCATGGTCGTGACCACAGCCACCAGCATGATGAATGTGACCATGCTCAAGCTCTTCAGCTGTCGCTTCACGTAGCGCAATCACTTCAACATCAAACGTCAAGGTCTGGCCGGCTAACATGTGGTTACCATCAACCACCACTTCATCACCATCGACTTCGGTGATCTCAACAGGGATAGGACCTTGATCGGTATCAGCTAAGAAACGCATACCGACTTCCAACTCATCCACACCTTGGAAAACATCCGCAGGAACACGTTGTACTAGCGCATCACTGTGTTCACCGTAAGCATCTTCTGGTGCGACAGTAGCGCTAAATTTATCACCGATAACTTTACCTTCTAGCTCACGCTCAAGACCAGTGATTAGGTTGTTGTGACCATGTAGATACTCCAGTGGGGCTTCCACTGTTGATTGGTCTACGACCACGCCATCTTCCATTTTTACTTGGTAGGCAATGCTCACAACCATGTTTTTTTCAATTTTCATAACGGCTCCAAGGAGGTTGGTTTTGTTTTGCTCATCTCAGATTAAGAGAGAGATGAGCAATATTATGAAGATTATACACTGAAACTCAATTATTCTGGTTTAAAAATCCCAATCATTTGCTCAGTAGCATGTTGGCTTTTTTCTACCGATTGCGGTTTACGTTGCTCTGCGTAATCACATTCTACACACTCAACCAGCTCAATATTATTCTCTATCCACCAGCGCAGTGTGTCTTGTGTTTTACAATTTGGGCAACTGGCTCCAGCAATAAAACGTTTTTTTGTGCTCACTATTTCGTCCTACGTTTTTCCCAATAATCACGAGCTTGACGATCATTAGCCATCTCTCGTCCAAAAATCTCTTCCAGCTCTTTACGAGCCGCTTTAGTCCGTAACGTTAAGTTTTTATCATCACTGTGCTGCGGCAATAATTCTTTAAGCATCGTGACATCCAACCGCCGAAAGTGCGCTTCTGCTCGTTTCGCCTGATAAGGGTGCATGCCTAATTGCACAAGCACTTGGCGGCCTAAATCTAAAGCGCCAAGAAACGTCTCTCGAGAATGCCCTGCGATACCGTGGCTTAATAATTGATAGGCCTCTACCCGACTTCGCGCCCGTGCTAAGATTTTTAATTGTGGGAAGTGCTGTTGACACAAAGTCACAATCCGCATCACTTCATCGGGTTCATCGGTACAGATCACTATCGCCTCTGCCTGTGCAGCCCCCGCAGAGCGCAACAGTTCAAGGTGGGTCGCATCGCCATAAAACACCTTATAACCATATTTACGCAGCAGTTTAATTTGGCTGGCATCACTCTCTAATACGGTAATTTTAATCTTATTGGCGTACATTAATCGGCCAACGATCTGTCCAAAGCGGCCAAAACCAGCGATGATCACTTGCGGAGTTTGATGGCCAATCGTGTTGTCAGGCTCCTCTTCAGGGCTATTTAACGTCTGGCTATAATAGAAGGTTTGGAGTTTGAGCAATAATGGGGTCGTCATCATCGAGACACTGATCACTAAAACCAGCAACGCTGACTGACTAGCCGTGAATAATTGCCCCTCCGTCGCGGCAGTCAAAATGACAAAACCAATTTCTCCGCCTTGACTCAAAATCAACGCGCTGCGACTGCGTGCTTTCGAACGCACTTTAGCTAGACGCGCTAAACCATACATGATCGCCATTTTGACACTGATTAGCCCGATCACCAGTAGACTGACCAACCACCACTCCTGCCACAGTAAGTCGATATTAACCGACATGCCCACGGCGATAAAAAATAGCCCCAACAATAAGCCTTTAAAAGGCTCAATGGCTGTACTTAACTCATGACGAAACTCACTTTCCGCAAGCAGCATGCCTGCCAGAAAAGCCCCTAAGGCCATCGACAAACCCAGCTTTTCCATCAATAAGGCAATCGCAATCACCAACAATAGCGAGGCTACGGTAAATAGCTCGCGCACTTGGCTATTCACCACCCACCGAAATAAAGGCTGCAATAGGAAATGCCCAGCCATTAATAGCCCTGCTACCCCTGCCAACATCCACATTAATGGTAAGCTGTCACCCGTTGTTTGGCCGGCAAAAATGGCCACTAAAGCGAGCGTTGGAATAACCGCTAAATCTTGAAACAGCGACACGGCAAATACCGTGCGTCCCGTATCACTTAAGGTTAACCGCATTTCATCAATGGTACGTAGCGCTATTGCCGTCGATGATTGAGCAAGAATCAACCCAACCGTGATACTCACTGGCCAAGAGAAACCGTACATCCATAAACCGCTCGCGATCACGCTACTGGTGATTAACATCTGTGACCCACCTTGCCCAAGGATCGGTCCTTTCATTTGCCACAATCGCTTAGGGTTTAGCTCTAAGCCAATCAAAAATAGCAGCAGTACCACACCAAATTCGGCAAAGTTCAAAATCGCATTAACATCAGTGATAAGCTTAAAACCCCAAGGACCAATCACAATCCCGGCGAGTAAATAGCCCAAAATAGCCCCAAGCCCTAAACGTTGAGCAATCGGTACTGCGACCACGGCAGCCGTCAAAAAAATCACCGAACTGGACAGCCAATCAGTCATCATGACGTAACCCTTCTAGCCAAGCGACATACTGATCAGCATGTTGCCTGCGTTCAGCATCACTGATGTGCCTTGCCCAATACATCACTAACGGATCAATCCAGCGCATACGACATAACGCGGCGGTTAATTCAAAAGGTTGTAGAATTGCACTCAATGGATAACGATTGTATCCCTCAGCACTAAAAGCCTCTCGATGCCCACCGGTCGTGATCACGCTTCGCCAACACTTACCTTGCAGCGCACTTTCTGGTCCAAAGGCAAAACCTTTACCGAGCACTTTATCAATCCACTCTTTTAATAATGCAGGACACGAATACATGTACAACGGGTGTTGAAAGACAATCACATCAACTTCCAGTAAACGTTGATGCTCTTGATTCACATCGATAAAAAAATCGGGATAGGTCGCGTACAGATCAAGCACTTCAACATGAGGCAAAGCGATAATTCGTTCAATCAGCAGACGATTAGCCAGCGAGTGATCAGGGTCGGGGTGAGCGTAAATAACCAATACCTTGGGTCGATCGGCGGTGCCCACTTGATGATGGGAGGATGCGTTCTCTTTATCCTTATCCTTGGTCATTCCTTGATTCTCTTTAATAGATGCGAACGGTCGATAGAGCAACCAACGGATTTCCTTATCGTAAGCGGCTCAACAGTAACACAAATTGTAGCCTTAAAGCCGACCAAGCGATAGCCGAGCATGTAACGAGCCAATGTCGCTAAACGATAGAGAACCGCCTAGGAAGACCATCAACGAATCGGTATAATCATCGACATTGATCAAGATTACTCCTACTATTCGCGGCGACATACACGGCTAACTAGACACGACTCTTTATGATTATCTTCTCTGACATTCAATTACTCCGTGGCGGAAAACCGCTGCTTGATAAAACCTCAGCCACTATTCATCCCGGCGATAAAGTCGGTTTAGTCGGTAAAAACGGCTGTGGTAAATCAACACTATTTGCATTAATGAAAGAGGAGTTATCGATTGATGCCGGCTCATTTAATCAACCGGCTCACTGGGAGTTGGCTTGGGTTGCCCAAGAAACGCCCGCTTTAGAGCGACAAGCTTTAGAATACGTGATTGATGGTGATCGAGAATATCGTCGCTTAGAACAACAACTCCGTGAAGCAGAACAGCAAGATAATGGCACCCGTGTTGCCGAGTTGCATGGTCATATTGAAACCATTGGTGGTTACAGCATTCAAGCGCGCGCTGCCGAACTGCTGGATGGTTTAGGTTTCAGTCAACAACAAATGAGTTGGAATTTAACCCAATTTTCTGGTGGCTGGCGCATGCGTCTTAACCTTGCCCAAGCGCTGATCTGTCGCTCTGATTTATTGCTCCTCGACGAGCCCACTAACCACCTCGATTTAGATGCAGTGATGTGGCTTGAGCGTTGGCTACAGAGCTATCCTGGTACGCTACTGTTGATCTCTCACGATCGTGATTTTCTTGACCCGATCGTCAATCGGATTATTCATATTGAAAATCAACAGCTCAATGAGTACACCGGTAACTACTCATCGTTTGAAGTGCAACGCGCACAAAAGCTAATGCAGCAACAAGCGCAATATCAAAAACAGCAAAAGCAGATGGCACATATGCAAAGCTACATTGATCGCTTTCGCTATAAAGCCTCAAAAGCGCGCCAAGCACAAAGCCGAATTAAAGCACTGGAAAAAATGGAGCAAGTTTTACCAGCGCAATTTGATAACCCGTTTAGCTTTGAGTTTCGTCAACCTGCCGCCTTGCCTAATCCGATTTTAATGATGGATAACGTGGCCGCCGGATATGACGGTCGGCTGATCCTCGAAAAGATTCGTCTTAACTTAGTCCCGGGTAGCCGAATTGGTTTGCTAGGTCGTAATGGCGCGGGTAAATCAACATTAATTAAACTGCTCTCCAGTGAACTGAAACCGCAAAGTGGCGATCTCACTTACTCTCAAGGCGTGAAAATCGGCTACTTTGCCCAGCATCAGTTGGAAACATTACACCCACAAGAAACGCCGTTGCAGCACATGATGCAAATTGCCCCGGATAAAACCGAACTTGAGCTGCGCAATTATTTAGGCAGTTTTGGTTTTCAGGGTGAAAAAGCGCTAGAAAAAGTGGCCCCTTTCTCCGGTGGCGAAAAAGCCCGTTTGGTGCTGGCGCTGATTGTGTGGCAAAAACCTAATCTGTTGTTGTTGGACGAACCCACCAACCATTTAGATTTAGACATGCGCCAAGCACTAACCTTTGCCTTACAAAGCTTTGAAGGTGCAATGGTTATCGTCAGTCATGACCGCTACCTATTACGCGCGACCACTGACGAGCTGTACTTAGTGCATGATCAGCAAGTCGCTCCTTTTGATGGCGACTTAACCGATTACTACAAATGGCTAACCGATCAACAGAAAATTGCCCGTAAAGAAGCTCAAGCGACTCAACCAGTCAAAGACAGCACCAACAGTGCTGCGGCGAAAAAAGAGCAAAAACGTCGCGAAGCTGATTTTCGTAAACAAACCGCGCCAATTCGCAAAAAATTGACACAGTTAGAAGAGAAAATGGATAAATTGAATGCCATTCTCGCCCAAGCCGAGTTAAATCTCTCTGAGGCCAGTTTGTATGACGCAGAGAATAAAGCCCAATTAACCGAAGTGATTGCTAATCAAGCGTCAGCAAAAAGCGCGCTTGAGCAAGTAGAAAGTGATTGGATGGCCGAGCAAGAACATCTTGAACAACTGGAACAGGAATTCACTCAGTAATGATCCCAACGCACGCTCATTCATCATTAACGTTAGAAGGCTTATGGCAATTTAGCCTCGACTATTATGCGGTTAATGAAGTGAAAGAAGCGTGCTTGTGTCTGCAAAACCAGTTTCAGGGGAATGTAAATTTACTCTTGCTGCTCAAGTGGTTAGACGAACAACAACTCAGTATTAACGATTCAGAATGGCCACGCTTATTGGCGTGTTTAAATCATTCAGAAAGCTTAGTTCACTCTTTTCGTGAGTTGCGCCGTAAACTAAAGTCTCACCTATCAGAAACACTGTACCGTGAAGCGCTACAGTTTGAATTGCGGTTAGAAAAACAGCAACAAGCAGAGCTGATCGCCTGCGTACAGGGATTCCGATTATCCCCGACCAAAGACCTAGCGTTGACTGAGCGCTACTGTCGACAACTTGGCGCTGAGCATTTGATCTCTCTATTCTCTACCCCGGTAAAACCAACATGATGCTCATAAAGAATTGAGGTTTTTGATGTCGCCGTTTACTGCCGCGAAGGGATTAACCAACCCACATTTACAAACCCTACTACCGCGCTTAATTCGTCGAGCGGCTTGCTTTACGCCGGTTTGGCAAACCTTAACCACGCCAGATAACGATTTTCTTGATTTAGCATGGAGTGAACCAGCCTTCCCCGGTGTCGATAAACCCATTTTTGTCTTATTTCACGGTTTAGAAGGCAGTTTTTATAGCCCTTATGCTAATGGCTTAATGGATGCGTTTGCTCGACATGGTTGGCTATCGGTGATGATGCATTTTCGAGGCTGCAGCGGAAAACCCAACCGCTTAGCTCGAGCTTACCATTCGGGTGAAACGGAAGACGCGCGTTTCGTACTTGAATACCTACGAGCGCAATTCCCTCAGCGTACCATCATTGCGACTGGAGTCTCTTTAGGCGGTAATATGCTGGTCAACTATCTGGCGTGCTATCGGGATGATCCGATTGTCGATGCGGCAACCATCATTTCCGCACCACTGGATTTAGCAGCGTGTTCGCAACGTATTGAACAGGGCTTTTCAAAAATTTATCGCCGTTATTTACTCTCATCATTAAAAAATAATGCGTTAAGAAAAGCCCCATTGCTACAAAATGAGCTAGGTTTAACCACGCAATCCATTCGTCAAGTAAGCAAGCTCTATCAATTTGATGATTTGATCACCGCACCGCTACACGGCTTTAAAGATGCGCAAGAGTACTATCAACAATGCTCAGGACTCATGAAATTAGGCGCGATTACTATCCCTACGCTGATCATTCATGCTGCCGATGATCCGTTTATGACTGAAGCAGTGATCCCGCGCGGTCCTTTAAACCCACAGATTAACTACCAATTATTTGAACACGGTGGCCATGTTGGTTTTTTAGCTGGCAGCTTACGTCAACCTAGGTTCTGGCTTGAGCAGGCTTTGCCGAGTTACTACGCTAATTGGCGACAGAAATAAAAATTAGCGTCATTTGGCGTCATATGGCAGCAAAATATCGTAAAACAGAGATTATCAGTTCATAAAATCATGAGGTATTTATGATCGTTCCTTGGCAACATATCGCCAGTGACACTCTAGACAATTTAATTCGTGAGTTTGTATTACGCGAAGGCACTGACTACGGTGAAAGTGAAATCAGCTTACAAGACAAAATCGATCAAGTCATCGCTCAACTGCGCAGTGGGCAAGCGATGATCGTCTATTCTGAGTTACACGAAACGATCGATATCAAAAGTACCGCACGCTGACGGCAAAAATCGGCGTTTTCTGCTGCGTTTTTTCCATGATATAGTGAAACCAGTCATGGGCTTTGCCCCTCAAGGATCAACAGACAAGGTATGTCATGTCAGCAAAACACCCCATTATTGCGGTCACCGGTTCATCAGGCGCTGGTACAACGACCACATCAGAAGCTTTCCGTAAAATGTTCAATATGATGAACATTAAACCCGCTTGGGTGGAAGGTGATAGCTTCCACCGCTTCACTCGTCCAGAAATGGATATTGAAATTCGTAAAGCAAGAGAACAAGGTCGACATATTAGCTACTTCGGTCCGCAAGCGAATGACTTCCCTGCTCTGCAAGATTTTTTCCGCCAATATGGCAAAACGGGCGCAGGACAAATCCGTCGTTATCTGCATACCTTTGACGAGGCCGTCCCCTATAATCAGATGCCCGGCACCTTCACACCTTGGCAGCAACTGCCTGATGATACCAATGTCTTATTTTATGAAGGCTTACATGGCGGTGTGGTCGACGGTGACATTAATGTCGCGCAACATGTCGATTTTTTAATTGGCATGGTTCCAATTGTCAATTTGGAATGGATCCAAAAATACGTGCGCGATACTCGTGATCGCGGCCATTCTCGTGAAGCCGTCATGGATTCTATCGTTCGCTCAATGGACGATTATCTGAATTACATTACCCCTCAGTTTTCGCGTACGCACATTAACTTTCAACGAGTGCCTACGGTCGACACCTCAAATCCTCTCAATGCGAAAGGCATCCCGAGTTTAGATGAAAGCTTTGTGGTGATCCGTTTACGCGGGATAAAGAATGTCGATTATCCCTATTTACTGGCAATGATTGATGGCTCGTTTATGTCGCGTCACAACACGATTGTGGTTCCTGGCGGCAAAATGGGCTTTGCTATGGAACTTATCGTGCAACCCTTACTCCAGCAATTAATTGAATCCGGAAAAATTGGTTGAGATTGCCTTATCTTGACCTGATGAGTAAGAAATTCGCATAATCGGTCAGGCTACGGTCTTATTAACACGATTACTTTTCATACCGTGATCATGTGCACGTTTTTGCGTAAAATATCCATGGTTTGATACGATTAAAATCAAGAAATCGCGTTCGAAAAAGGATACTATTCCTTACCGAACACAAGATAGCTTGCAGCCATTAGGAAGTCCTCTTATTCTAGTTAATCCATTAAGGCTTCGCTAAAATATACGGACAGCAGCGAGCGTACCCTGCAGAGGAAGTGAGATATTATGGTTCTAGGTAAACCTCAAACCGACCCAACACTAGAGTGGTTCCTTTCACATTGTCATATTCATAAGTACCCTTCAAAAAGCACGCTGATCCATGCGGGCGAAAAAGCGGAAACCTTGTACTACATTGTTAAAGGTTCTGTTGCGGTACTGATTAAAGACGAAGAAGGTAAAGAGATGATTCTTTCTTACCTTAACCAAGGTGATTTCATCGGCGAGCTTGGTCTGTTCGAAGAAGATCAAGAGCGTACCGCTTGGGTTCGAGCTAAATCCCCTTGTGAAGTCGCGGAAATTTCTTTTAAGAAGTTCCGTCAATTGATTCAAGTTAACCCCGATATCCTGATGCGTCTATCAGGGCAAATGGCTCGTCGCCTACAAGTGACCAGCCAAAAAGTCGGTGATTTGGCGTTCCTTGATGTGACTGGTCGTATTGCACAAACTCTACTAAACCTAGCAAAACAACCCGATGCAATGACTCACCCTGATGGGATGCAAATCAAAATCACTCGTCAAGAAATTGGTCAAATCGTTGGTTGTTCTCGTGAAACCGTTGGTCGGATTCTGAAAATGCTTGAAGAGCAAAATCTGATATCAGCACACGGTAAAACCATCGTGGTCTACGGCACTCGTTAACCTCTGGTTTAACATGCTTAAAGCCTGAATAAGCTACTTTAGTTCACCTAAAGTAGCTTTTTTGTTGTTCATTGTTGGCTACCCATTCCGTTTTTTACTAACGAAGATCGGTGCTTTCAAAGATTTTATCTGCTGAAGCTGCCACAAAGCCGCTATACAATTGACCGTTCGCCATTGGATAACGTTTAGCGAACTCATAAAAACCACCGGGGATCACTTCAACACCGTCGTTAAACGAGACTGGCACCTTATCAGCCATGGTCGAGGACTGTTCTAGTAACACTTCTGGTGTGCCCTTCACTTCACCGCCATTTTCATTGATAGTAAAGCCCGCCTGACGCAGATGATCATTGACCGCTTTCACTTCATTAAATGCCTTGAGCTGATTAACACTCACCGTAAAGTGATTGGCACCATAACCATGGGCGGCTAACCACGCCGCATACTCGCTTTCTTTGGCTAAGATTTGATAATCCGCAAACGAGAGATCCCATAGACGGCCAGCATAAAGAAAGTCGACATGATCAAGGCGAGTCGTCTCGACTTGAGCCACTAACTTAGCCACGATCGATTGTAACTCTGCTGAGCACTCTTCGACCTTTAATTCACTAATAAATACCTTAGGTTGCTTAGGATCAGGATGCTCATAATGCTTCGCCACCAGCTTTTTGCTTTCAAACAGATAATCACCACAAGCAACGTAGCCTAAGGCCAGAAACGGCTTGGCCAAAGTCTCTATACCCAGTGGTGCGATATTAAAAGTTCGTAAAGCAATGTGGTCATTGATCAGTGCTTCGTCTTCCTGGAGCAAATGATGGACTTTTTCTGCCGCAGGGCAAAGACGCTGAATATAGTCATTCCATAAACATTGAAAAAGCGCACTTGGCGTCATGACGCCTCCTTGTCAGTGGGTGGATAACGCCTCTCGCGATAGAGACGTTATGGGTTAAACATTATCGACACGCTTTAGCTGTGTTGACGATTTAAGGCAAAACAACCCCTGGTGATAGTGTCGCGGGTAATTCTGTCGTTTGCCCTTCCATCGACGCCATTGGGTAAGCACAGTAATCCGCGGCGTAAAACGCGCTGGGACGCAAGTTACCTGACGCACCCGGCCCACCAAAGGGAGCATCGCCACTGGCTCCGGTAAGTTGACGGTTACGGTTAACAATTCCAGCGCGAATATGATCAATAAAATATTGCCACTCTTGATCGTCGGTCGACACTAACCCTGCTGATAGACCAAAGCGCGTATTATTAGCCAGTGCTACAGCTTGAGGCAGTGTTTGATAACGAATGACTTGCAATAATGGGCCGAAATATTCTTCATCAGGTAAATCATTAATCGCAGTGACATCAATAATCCCTGGTGTGACGAACGCCGCTTGTTGGGCCTTCGCGGTTAATAAACATTTTCCGCCTAACGCTTGTAAATTCGCTTGTGCCGTCAAAATAAACTCAGCGGCGGCACGTGAAATCTGTGGCCCCATAAAGGGTGCAGGATCAGCAAAAGGCTGATCAATGCGCAGCTGCTCGGTCGCTTTTAGCAACTTATCAAGCAACTTATCGCCTTTTTCGCCTTCAGGTAAATAAAGGCGACGAGCACAAGTACAGCGTTGTCCTGCACTAATAAACGCTGACTGAATAATGGTGTATACCGCCGCATCAATATCGCCATAGTGCTCAGAAATCACCATCGGATTATTGCCGCCCATCTCCAGAGCTAACATTTTATCGGGTTGACCGGCAAACTGACGATGTAAGAGGTGACCGGTATTGGCACTACCAGTAAAGAGCAAGCCATCAATATTTTTTGATTGCGCGAGCGCAATGCCCGTTTCTTTCGCACCTTGCACTAGGTTAAGCACACCATCGGGCAATCCCGCCGCTTGCCACAATTGCATCGCTAGCTCACCAGTCCAAGGTGTTTGCTCAGAGGGTTTAAACACCACGGTATTACCAGCCAGTAAAGCAGGAACAATATGGCCATTGGGCAAATGAGCAGGAAAATTATACGGACCAAATACCGCCATTACGCCAAGAGGACGATGCCGCAGTACAATCGTATTGCCTGCCACCTCACGTTGCTGCTGCCCAGTACGTTCATGGTAAGCACGAATAGAAATCGCAATTTTACCAGCCATCGCCGCCGCTTCGGTGCGCGTTTCCCATAGCGGTTTGCCGGTTTCTTTGGCAATCACTTCTGCAATTTTTTCACTGTTGGCTTTGACCTGCTCAGCAAACGCCAACACTATTTGTTCACGCTCAGCAAATGGCCGATTTTTCCATGCGATGAATGCTTGGCGAGCCGCGCTGATCGCTTGTTCAACTTGCTCTGCCGTGGCGCTATTGCCTTGCCAAATCACTTGATCATCGTAAGGGCTGATTGAACTCAACGCATCGCCTTGTCCAGCAATCCATTGACCTGCTATCCACTGAGTCATTTTATCTTCCTTCTCTAAACTATTGAGCCAAAATTCTTAACCAATCCCCTTGGTCAACCTGTAATGCTTGAGCCACTTCGGGAGTAATCAATACCGTTTCTCGTTCAGGGTTATAGGCCGCTTTTTCGGCGGTAGCACGAAAATGAGTAAATGAGGTATTACACATCAAATATTGTTGGGTGCTGGAATGACGCGCGACTTCAACCCTAGCACGAACAGAATTACGCACCGATTCAATATTACGGACATCACATTCTACGGCTGGGCCGGCATCAAAAATATCGACGTAATTACGGCAAGTAAATCCTTCGTCTTCCAATAACTTGAGGGCTGGACGAGTATTCTCGTGCACTTGGCCAATCACCGCTTGGGCTTCAGGACTGAGTAAATTGATATAAATCGGCAACTTGGGCATTAAGTCGGCAATAAAACCTTTTTTACCGATCCCAGTTAAATAGTCAGCCAAGGTAAAGTCGATTGAAAAGAAGTGCTCTTGCAGCCACTGCCAAAAGGGAGAATTACCATCCGCATCAGAAACGCCTCGCATCTCAGCAAAGATGGTTTTAGAGAAACGTTCTGGATGCTCCGCCATCATTAAAAAACGACTCTTTGACATTAAGCGGCCATTCAAACCTTGGCGAAAGTGCTCTCGCAAAAATAAGCTGCAAATCTCTGAGCATCCGGTGTAGTTGTTACCAAAGGTGAGTAATTTAACGACATTGTTGACCCCAAGCTTATGTGAGGCATGGACAATCGTACTAATATGATAAGAATAAAAAGGACGATCCCAACCAACCGCCGCTTCGATCCCCGTCGTACCAGCCACCTCTCCGGTTACACTGTCTACACCGACCATTAAATAACCTTCATCCCCTGGTTGCGTTACGGACGGTTTAGCAAAGCTGTATTCTGAGTGTTCAATACGATTGGTGAGTAATTCTTGATTAACGGGCAGTGACGTAAAGCCATGACCCGATTCAATGGCACAGTCATGAAGTGCCGGATAGTCAGACGTTGCAATAGGGCGAATAACTAGCATCAATATTCCCTCCAGATGCATAGCGCTAGGCCAGCTTGGCCTAGCGAAGACAGCAAACACCCACCGCTATCCATGGTGGGTGTGAATAGCAGAAAGACTACACGAGTGTTGCGATCGCTTGCTCGAGTTTAGCCAATCCTTGTTCGATTTCTTGTTGAGTGATCAATAATGAAGGCGTCATACGGATCACGTTCGGTCCCGCCACCAACAGCATTAATCCATGCTCTCC
Source organism: Vibrio sp. A11 (assembly GCF_013048705.1). Taxonomy (NCBI): domain Bacteria; kingdom Pseudomonadati; phylum Pseudomonadota; class Gammaproteobacteria; order Vibrionales; family Vibrionaceae; genus Vibrio; species Vibrio sp. A11. The sequence goes on from NZ_VHSI01000016.1 coordinate 19,889, forward strand.
AGCCGCTAATAAAATGTCTCGAGAACGGCCTTGCCACTGCTCATTGAGTGCCGCGCCAAGCAGTAAACCTTGACCACGGATTTCAGAAAACACATGGTACTTATCATTAATTTTGGTTAATCCCTCGCGAAACCAAGCTTCACGTTGCTTCACACCCGCTAAGGTTTCTGGTTGACTAACAATATCAACGACGGCCAGACCAACAGCGCACGCTAACGGGTTACCGCCATACGTTGAACCGTGGGTACCGACTTTCATATGCTCGGCAAGCTTATTAGTGGTTAACATCGCACCAATCGGGAAGCCGCCACCTAATGATTTCGCCGTACTTAAGATATCTGGCGTGACACCTAAACCTTGGTAAGCATAAAAGTGCCCCGTACGCCCATTACCAGTTTGAACTTCATCAAAAATCAGTAGCGCGTTATGCTTGTCGCACAGTTCACGCACCGCCTGAACAAATTCTGGCGTTGGCGAAATAATACCGCCTTCGCCTTGTAGGGGTTCCATCATGATCGCGCAGGTGCGATCCGACATATGCGCTTGCAAAGCATCAATATCGTTATAAGGCAGGTGAGTAATATCGCCGGGTTTCGGTCCAAAACCGTCAGAGTAAGCCGCTTGTCCACCCACGGTGACAGTGAAGAAGGTTCGGCCATGGAAGCCTTGTTTAAAGGCAATGATTTCCGTTTTCTCTGGACCATAAACGTCAGCCGCATAACGACGAGCTAATTTCAGTGCCGCTTCATTGGCTTCAGCGCCTGAGTTGGCAAAAAAGACTTTGTCAGCAAAACTCAGTTCAATCAATTTATTAGCAAGTTGTAATGCTGGCTCATTAGTCATCACATTACTCAAATGCCACAATTTATTGGCTTGCTCGGTTAATGCATTAACCATGGCCGGATGGCAGTGTCCTAAGCAACTGACTGCGATACCACCAGCAAAATCGATGTACTCTCGTCCCTGCTGATCCCAAACTCGGGAGCCTTGTCCTTTTACTGGGATGAACGCCATCGGGTTATAACAAGGCACCATCACCTCATCAAATAAACCACGTTGTATCTGTTTTTCCATTGTCATTACCCATTCCTTCTTATACCGCATGCCAAGTTGCTCTGCCATTTGGCGACAAAACCTTAGCGTAAGATTTTGTATGGCATTATCACTAATACGGCATTGTATTTACAAAATATTAACCAATTCAATAGCGAAATATTCTTTTCACGACATCAATACCAGTGTACTCGATATCGTCTCTGATTATTTATGCACTAACGACTGTCTTTTATGAAGTATTTTTTACCTTCGCATGCAAAATAGAATAGATAGCCATTGTAAGGCAAGGGATTCACCAAGGAGAGAGACTATAAAGGCGCATAAAATCGCACATCACGATCAAGCGCCATTTAGACGAAAGAAATGTTAAGAAAAGTGATCAAGATCGGTAATGGTTGGCTTAACGATTTAAGAAATTGGCCAGTAGCTGATGCCCTTGCTCGGTTTTAATCGATTCAGGATGAAACTGCACCGCATCAATCGGTAACGTTCGATGTTGATAACCCATAATTTCATCGACAGAACCATCGTCTAATTCTGTCCATGCCGTGAGTTCAAAACATGCCGGTAGCGAGTGCTTTGCAACCACTAATGAGTGGTAGCGGGTGACCGTCAAGGGATTGTTTAAGCCAACGAACACACTGCGTCCATTGTGCTTAATCAGTGATGTTTTACCGTGCATGACTTGTCTGGCGCGCACCACTTGTCCACCAAACACTTGCGCGATCGCCTGATGGCCAAGACATACCCCTAATATCGGTAGCTTCCCGGCAAAATGAGTGATCGCTTGGAGAGAAATCCCCGCTTCATTCGGCGTACAGGGTCCGGGGGAAATCACTAAATGGCTCGGATTAAGGGCTTCAATCCCCTTTATGTCAATCCGATCATTACGTACGACTTTGACCTCTTTCCCTAATTCACAGAAATATTGATATAAGTTGTAGGTAAAAGAATCGTAGTTATCGATGAGAAGCAACATAATATCAGCCGTGCCAGTCAGTTGAAGAAACAGAAGGCGATATTGTGCAGCACCGTTGTAGAAAGGCAAGTGCTTTACTTGAGTCGAATAAGAGTCATCGACATTAAGGGTCTTGATGTTCCGCCGCATTGAACAATAAAAAACGATCAAATACAGCTTGTGCATGTCCACTTTGCTGAGCATCGAGTAAATACTGGTTAATACCATTGAGTAGGAGTAATGCCTCCGGTAAATCACGACGAATTTGCACATGAAACTGCTTATCTCTACCCAATAAATGAGGTGTAATTGGCCGTTCAAGCTGATAAAGACCAAGCTGAATACCACCATAAATTGGCTCAATTTCACTTAGAAACCAATCACAGCGCTGCTTTTGTAACATATCTAACGCTTGTTGGACGGTATTTAAACGCAACGATGGCTCGCGAGATAGGCCAAAGTCTTGATAGTTAAAACCGTGTACACCACACAATACGCCAGAATCTTGATGATGACTGAGGAGATTATTCGAATCAGCGAGAGTAAAATAACCGAGTTGAATACGATACAGGGTGACTGAAAAGTAGCTGTATTCCGCTCTGTCATGACGATAGCTGGCATTCCACGTCAAATCACAGCGTCCATTCGCCTGAGCTAGCTCATGCTGTACCCTCGCCCACGGCATAAACAAAAGCTGATAATCCACGTTTAAGTGTTCAAGGGATTGTAATACCAATGTCGTGGCTGATCCGGTTAATGATTGAGCTTTTTCTTCATCGGTAGCGCCTTGCCAATAAGTAAAAGGTGGCCATACATTCATATTACCTACACAAACCCGTAAAGGGCTCGCAGCTAATCCATTGCTGATGATCAGCAATCCACACAATAACCACCATTTCATCGCGATCCCCTTACTGTACTACTCCCACTAAGTGTAGACCGTGTTGATTTATCTTGTAGTCGCTAGCAGACAAATAAGCCCAAAGTGAGTCATTCGCTTTGGGCTTATTCAGTATCGTAGAATCAAGGGGGGGAGCTTATGGACGAGGCACAAATCCAACCGCTTGCTGAACGTTTTTCAGTGTGAGAGCAGCGCGAGCGGAGGCTTTTTCGGCCCCGGCTTTCATGACCGCATCCAGATAGGCTCTGTCATCGCGAATACGATGGTACTCCGCTTGTACCGGAGCAAGCATCGCGACTAATGCCTCTCCAACATCCTTTTTAAAAGGACCGTACATTTCAACGCCTTGGTATTGCGCTTCAATCTCAGCAAAGGTTTTGCCTGTGGCCGCGGAATATAGGCTCATTAAATTCGAGATACCGGCTTTTTGCTCAGTATCAAAGGCGATACGCGGTGGTGTTTCGGTATCCGTTTGCGCTTTATTGATCTTCTTGATAATCGACTTGGGATCTTCTAATAACGTAATCACATTTTTACGATTATCGTCCGATTTTGACATTTTCTTAGTCGCATCTTGCAGGCTCATGACTCGTGCATTGACCTGCGGAATATACGGTTCAGGAATGGTGAAGATCGGTTGTTCCGGACTGTAAATATTGTTAAAACGTGTCGCGATATCACGCGCGAGTTCTAGGTGCTGTTTTTGATCGCTGCCCACGGGAACTTGATGCGCGCCATAGAGCAAGATATCGGCCGCCATCAATACTGGATAACCAAATAGTCCGGCATTGACATCATTGGCATAACGAGCCGATTTGTCTTTAAACTGAGTCATGCGACTGAGTTCACCCATTTGGGTATAACAATTAAGTATCCAGCCAAGTTGAGTATGTTCAGGCACATGAGATTGGACAAACAAGGTGCTTTTTTGCGGATCGACACCAACAGCAAGACAGATGGATAACGCATCGAGTGTCGCTTCATATAACGCCTTTGGATCTTGACGTACGGTAATCGCATGTAAATCAACCACACAGTACTGACAATCATAATCATCTTGCATCTGTTGCCATTGACGCAGAGCACCCAAATAGTTACCAATGCTGAGTTCACCAGATGGTTGAACACCACTCAATACGATGGGTTTGCTCATGAGTATAATTTCCTTGTGATTCAAAATAAGGGAAGGCGATACCCACACCACTGAGCATGACTAATCGGCAGCAAATGAACCTAGCCCACGAGCATAGATAAGTTCTATGCTTGGGGTGAACGAACGTCGCCAACACCGCAATAGCTTCAAGTAGGAAGGGTATAAAACCAATAAAAAACTGCGCTTACAGTGAATAGGCGCAGTTTAGCAGTGTACTCATTGATGAGTATTTTACCAGAGGCAAGTGATAATTTTTACGCGCAAACCATAACAACATCGAGGAGTTGAACGATATCATCCGCCACCACATCAGGCTTGGCATTGGCAATTGGCTCACCGTGGTTATAACCATAGGTTAAGCCAAATGAAGCACAGCCCGCATTTTGGGCCGCTAAAATGTCGTTTTTCGAATCACCGACCATCAACATTTGCTCTGCCTTCAAGTGGTGCTTTTCGAGCAACCAATTAAGGGCCATAGGATCGGGCTTTTTATGGCTAAAGGTATCGCCACCAATCACATCACTAAATAGCTCAGCTAAACCATGTTGAGCAAGAACATCAGGCACAAATTTACTCGGCTTATTGGTCACCAACGCTAAGATAAACCCCGCGCGATGCAGTTCCGCCAAGGTATGCTTTACATTCGGATAGAGGTGGCTCAATTGGTGGCCGGTTTGCGCATAATACTCATCAAATAACAAACGCGCTTGCTGGCGAGTATCATCATTCAACTTGGGATCGATATTGAGACTTTGACTTAAACAGCGACCGATTAACACATCGGCACCATTACCAACATAGTCACGTACCTGAGATTCCGTTACCCCAGGATAGCCCAAAGCGCGCACCGCTTGATCAGCAGCAACAGCAAGATCAGGCACACTATCAAGCAGTGTGCCATCGAGATCAAACGCGATTAATTTTATTGATTGCAAAACTCTATCCTATTTGTGCTCTCCCTACCGACGAATCAAAGTCGCTCGCCGATTAACGTCATCGGCGCTCAGCGGTAAGGAATAATAACTATTTTATTAATTACGACGTTCAACGCCAGCCAGTTCACTACGCATGGCATCAATCACCGCTTTATAATCTGGCTCGCCAAAAATTGCCGATCCGGCAACAAACATATCCGCGCCAGCTTGGGCGATTTCACGGATATTCTCGACCTTTACGCCCCCGTCTATTTCTAAACGAATCGAGCGACCACTTTGCGTAATACGCTCACGTACCACACGTAGCTTATCTAACGTGTGCGGAATAAAGGACTGGCCTCCAAAACCTGGATTGACCGACATTAGGAGAATCAAATCGACTTTGTCCATAATGTAATCGAGGTGACTGAGCGGCGTGGCTGGATTCAGCACCACTCCAGCCTGACAGCCATGCTCTTTGATCAGTTGCAAGGTGCGATCAACATGCTTCGAGGCTTCCACATGAAAGGTGATCATTGATGCGCCAGCGTTAGCAAAATCAGGAATAATTCGATCAACCGGCTCAACCATAAGATGCACATCGATTGGCGCGGTAATACCATAATCACGTAGCGCTTTACAAATTGGCGCACCAAAGGTCAGATTAGGTACGTAATGATTATCCATCACATCAAAGTGAATCACATCCGCTCCAGCGGCAAGCACTTTATCAACATCGTCGCCAAGGCGCGCAAAATCTGCAGAGAGAATGGATGGAGCAATAAGAAAATCTTTCATACCTGACCTCTTCGGTGATAGAACATAGCAAACAAAATATGCCCAGTATTCTAACCTAGGGGTGGCAAAGATCCTAACCGGAAGCGACGTTCACTCCCTCAGAGAGTGAGAATTACTTTATTGACTAAGGTGTAAATAAGGCCAATAACTCATCGACTTTATTCCGCCCAGCACCATTACGACTGATCGTGCGCTTAACTTTAACCACATTCAGTTGCGCACCATGGTAAAGGCGACGAGTTAAAATCGTATCGTGATTGGAAATAAGGACCGGAATACCCCGCTCTTGAGCGGTTTTCTCAGCCAAATCGGCTAAAGCGGCTTGGTCATCAAGGCTAAATCCATTCCCCGCATAAGCCGTAAAATTCGCGGTATTCGACAACGGCGCATAAGGAGGATCACAGTAAATAGCACTCGATGCCATGGCTTGATGGAAAGTTTGTTGGTAACTCGCGCAAATAAACGTGGCACGCTGCGCTTTCTGCGCAAAAAACTCCAGTTCGGCTTCAGGGAAATAGGGTTTTTTGTACGAGCCAAACGGGACGTTGAACCCACCTTTTTTGTTATAACGGCATAAGCCATTAAAGCCAAAACGATTCATATACAAAAAAGCCAGCGAGCGATACATCACGTCATCGCAGTCATTAAACTGCTTACGTACGTCTAAATAGGCTTCTTTACGATTATTTTCTGGTGTAAACCAACGCTTGGCTTCGCGAATATACTCTTGCGGCTGATGTTTTAATAAATTGTATAAATTGATTAAATCCGGATTAATATCCGCCAACAAATAATGTTCAAAATCGCTATTAAGGAAAATCGAACCCGCACCGACAAAAGGCTCAACCAACTGACTTGCAGGTGGCAGATGGCGTTGAATCTCTTCGACTAGGCCAAACTTTCCCCCAGCCCATTTCAAAAAGGCACGCTGCTTTTTCATCTACTGCTCTAATCAATCACCAAAAATAAGGGTGCGGAATGTAACATATTTTCTACTGAATCTCAGCGTTATTTCGCACGTTGAATTTCACGTTGAACTTGGCTAAGTGATTTGGCCCAAGGACCGAGTGCTTGTACCGCTGGTGGTAAAGTAGCCACCGCATCACGAGCTAATTGGATGGTTGGATAGTTTTGATAAGTGACAATATACCAATCCACCTCATCACGAACGGTTGGGTAGACGTATAGCGTCTCTGTCAGTGAATAACGGTCAATAAAGTTTTGGACTTCTTGCAGAGAATTCACCGCCGCCAGCTGTAGGGTATAACTGCGCGGCGACATCGCCATCAACTCTTCTCTGGCGAAAGAGAAACGAATAGGTCCTGATGACGGAGCAGATTCATCGACTATCGGCAAATCGTCATTCGTCGCTTGAGTGATAGGATAGCGATTAACCTCAACAGCAACTGATTCCGAGCGGCTATCCAGCAAGGCATCCACCACATCGGAAGTGATCACCACTCGCTGATGTACAGTATCAGCGATACCAACCCCTTCTAAACTTTCAACCACTTTGGGAGGCAAAGCAATGGCATCATCGGCCATCGCATTGGATGGGTTCGGTTGTGAAGACGTCACAGCGACGTTTTGATAAGAACGAGCATTGTCCTCTTGAGACGGTAACGTCGGAATCGCCGTTTGCTCAGCTCGTTGAGTTAATACAGGCAATGTCTCATTTGGCGACGGCTGGGACCATAGCCACCAGTAGCCACCACCAATAAATAACATCAATAACAGTACCAGCAAGCCAATATTCAGCGGTGAGCCGATGATCGAGCGAATAATGATGCGCTTCTCACGCTTTTGATCGACTAACGCCATGATCTCCCCCGGAAGATAATTCACTTTTTTATATGCGCTACGAGCTTGACGCTCCAGTGTTGGATCAACATAACGCATGACTCGCTGTTCAAATAACCGGTCGGCCTCATACTCTGATAATGGCTCGATCTCGAGTTCAATCGGTTTATGTTCTTGACCATAAGTTAAGCGAGTTAATAACGCATCAAGACGATTAGCTTGCGCAAATAACACCACATTAATGGTCCAGCGAGGATTAGTCTGAGCTTCAAGCACCCACATCCATAACTCGGAGAGTAACGTATCAGACAACAAATGCGCATCATCAATCACCACAACAATATCGCATGTCGTACGCTCGCCAATCAAACGTGAAAAACTATCAAGCAACGCATCTTTGGCATTAAACAGTGGCTCTGATAACACTTGGCTAAGAATGGTGGTGCGATGCTGCTCATCGCTTTGATTAGGATGACATAAAAGTAAGGATTGATTTTTATCCGCCACCCAATACTCAAGGTAACGTTGCGCTAACCAAGATTTTCCGGCACCTAGACCGCCAAAAACATTCACTAGGTTGGAACCAAAACGCGTCAGTAACTGTAATCGTTCCAACAGTTCAGTTTGCGAATCTAACTCTAGTTCATGTTCCACACTCATCGACGATCCTAATGGCTTAATGTCTGATACTGATACCGAAACTGACTGATCAACGATACAGCGGTCAGGTAGACTCATTCTAATTTAGATTGAATGGGAACGTCTGGCCAACACCGCTGTAACATCAAGTAGGCAGAATACCACTATATATTACGACAATCTTCTATCGCTTGCTTAATCACCGTTTGCGAAACCCCTTTTACCACTTCAGACGTTCCGATACCGGTTGGGAGCACTAAGCGTAACTCACCCGCCAAAACCTTTTTATCACGCATCATATGTTTAATGAAATCATCAAAACTCATGCTGCTCGGCGTGTGCACAGGTAAGCGCGCTTTTTTCAGTATGGCATGAATACGCTGTTGCTGCTGCTCTGAGATCAAACCTTGTAACTTAGCCGTTACTGCGGCCATCATCGTGCCTGCCGCTACGGCTTCACCATGCAACCAGCAGCCATAACCTAACTCGGCTTCAATGGCATGGCCAAAGGTATGACCTAGATTTAATAAAGCGCGAATTCCGGATTCCTTTTCGTCTTGAGCAACGACTTCCGCCTTTATCTGGCAGCAACGAGCAATCGCATAAGACAGCGCGGACGCCTCTAACGCATACAAGTCTTCAAGATGGTTTTCAAGCCACACAAAGAAATCATGATCATAAATAATGCCATATTTGATCACTTCAGCCATGCCGGCGGCAAACTCTCGGGGGGGCAGTGTCGCTAGGCAGTCAGTATCAATAATCACCGCTTGAGGCTGGTAAAATGCCCCAATCATATTTTTACCCAACGGATGATTCACCGCGGTTTTTCCACCGACAGAAGAGTCGACTTGAGCCAATAATGTGGTTGGGATTTGAATAAAATCGACACCGCGTTGATAACACGCTGACGCAAATCCGACGAGATCACCAATCACCCCACCACCAAGCGCAATAATCACCACATCGCGGCTGTAATTATGCTCAAGGAGATAGCTCATGACCGTATTGAAGGTATCGAGATTTTTGTACTGTTCGCCGTCTGGAAGTTCCAGTAGAGCCGATGAACAGCCGATTTGGTTTAGAACGGCAAGTAATCGCTCAGCATAAAGTGGCGCAACCGTATGATTGGTGATCACCACCACTTTTTGCTGGGCGGAAAGAGGAAGAAGGGCCGGATTATTTAATAATCCGGCACCAATTGAAATGGGGTAGCTACGCTCACCTAGGCTGACCGTAATCCGTTCCATGGTTTGCACTCCAAAATAAAAGAACTGGTTAGTGTTCTTCTAGCATTTTTACGATCTGGTTGGCTACCACTTTTGCACTTTGATCGTCGGTACGTACTGTGATGTCCGCAATTTCTTCATACAAAGGATTACGCTCATCAGCAAGTGCTTCTAGCACTTCTCGAGGATGATCCGTCTGTAATAAAGGGCGTTTCTTGTCACGGTTAGTACGTGCTAATTGTTTTTCAATAGTGGTTTCTAAGTAGACAACCACGCCTCGAGCAGAAAGGCGGTTACGGTTTTCTTTGCTGATCACTGAGCCACCACCAGTGGCGAGAACAATACCTTGTTGCTCAGTAAGATCATTGATCACCGCTTCCTCGCGTTTGCGGAAGCCTTCTTCACCTTCAACGTCAAATACCCATGCGATATCTGCGCCAGTGCGCTCTTCAATGACAGTATCGGAATCAACAAACTCCATATGAAGTTGTTGAGCCAAGTGTCTACCAATTGTACTTTTGCCAGCGCCCATCGGGCCAACAAGAAAAATATTGCGTTTTTCGGCCATGTTTAGCAGTAATTTACAACGTTAATTCAATGACATCGCCACAAGATTCGCCAGACAGCGGTCGACGATAGGAATGCTTGTGGCACCTATTCCTCACAGATAATTCGTGATAAGACCCGAAATTATCTAGATAAGGTGCCACTAATGCAACTTTAATTTTGCTTTAGCGGAAATAATCACACTAAGTTACTGAATTACAACCTTTGGAGTAACAAAAATCAGTAGCTCACTTTTGCCCATTTGCTGATAGCTACGTCGAAAAAGCGCACCGAGTAACGGTAAATCACCCAGTAATGGCACTTTATCGACAGTATTAGTGATGCTGTGTTGGAAAATACCGCCCAGTACCACGGTTTCGCCATTATTGACTAAAACTTGAGTACCAATCCGTTGCGTGTGGATCGCTACCGCTTCTCCGGTACCGGTTTTGACAATATCGCCAGGTCGGTCTTGGGTAACACTTAAATCCAGCACCAAACGATTATCCGGCGTAATCTGCGGGGTAACCTGTAAACTCAGTACCGCTTTCTTAAATGCCACCGTAGTCGCACCGCTGGAAGACGATTCTAAATAGGGGATCTCTGTCCCCTGCTCTATATAAGCTGGCTTTTTATTGGTAGTGATAAGCCGTGGACTGGAAATAATTTCCGCCTTCGATTCTCGCTGCATCGCTGACAGTTCAAGATCGAGCAGTGTCCCTGAACCCAGCTTTGCCACCTGAAACGCGATGCTCGAAGCATTCGCTGCTGTGGCTCCCAAATTGACATTAAGGAAGTTATTGATCATTTCGCTACCATCTTCTGGTTGATAGAGACCAATACCCGTTAAGTTACCTTCTATTGAACCACCAACTGTATTATTACCGCGTGTTGAGCTCACGCCCCAACGAATACCGAGTTCATCAAGATTACCTTCATTCACGGTCACAATTCGCGCTTCAATTTGTACCTGCTTAACAGGGATATCTAACGCCGAAATGATCTCTCGGATCACATGAATATTTTCCGGCAATTCGCGAATTAATAAGGCATTGGTACGTTCATCGATACTGATTGAACCTCGTTCAGAGAGCATATTCACCGCTCCCGTCCCACCAATCATCTCAGCGATATCTGACGCCTTCGCGAAACTTATTTTGATGATGGCTGACTGCAAGTCTCCCAACTCTTCTGCTAAACGGGCTTTTTCCAGCTGTTGTTTTTCACGTAAATCGAGTTCCGCCTTAGGCGCTACCAAAATCACATTGCCCTCAACCCGCTTATCCAACCCTTTCACCTGCAAAATAATGTCCAACACTTGCTGCCATGGCACACCATCTAAACGCAGGGTTAAATTCCCTACCACTGAATCAGATACCACTAAGTTAAACTGATTATAATCAGCGATCAGTTGTAAAACGTTACGTACCGGAATGTCTTGAAAGTTAATCGAAATCAGCTTGGCTGATGGTTCAAGTAGATTGGCTGGCGCACTTTGAACCTCGGCTTTTAACGGCGTGATCGTCACTTCAACGTAACGACCTTTGAGCTGATAATCATAATGAAAGGGACCGTGTATTTTAGCCAACAACAACGTGCTTGGTGTTTGACGAAAAACTTCCACACTCTCAACTATGGTTGCGAAATCTTGAACATCAAGTAAATAAAGCTGTTCCTCAGCCACATCGGTTTTTAATAATTCAATACTCAACCCCTGCGTCGTTTTCTGGACATCAACCACACTCGATGCCGACGCTAACTCAATCACAATCACCGCGGCTTTGTCGGGGGTTACCCGAAAATCGATGTGTTTAAACTGATTGCTATCACTCGCTAGAGCAGCCTGCGTCGTCAATGCTAAACCTAGCCATAGCGTGATGCACAGATAGCGCAGCACTACCGCGATACTTGAAGGTAATCCTTTAATCATAATTTAGTCTCTAAACAGAAATGTTTATTTCAAAGCCAATGTGACGTGACGCTGATTCCAGCACCCCAATCCATCTGGTAAGGTTTCTTTAATCAATAGATGATCCTCGGCCACGCGTATAACTTGCCCATTATTTACTCCGACGTACTGACCCGCTTGGAGAGTAACCACCATTCCATCAGGTGTTTGAATCAAAGCAGAAACCTCTCTTTCACGGCGCATCACACCACGCAATTGCAATTGATTTAGCGGATATCGCTCCAGTGAAGTGGTTTTTCCTCTCGACTTAGGCTGCCAGCAATGGCGATTGGTGATCGGTTGATTTTGGGCAATCGCTTCTCGTGGTAAAACAAAAGGCTCGCGTGCGTCATGCTGTGCATATTCAAAAGCTTGAAACGCAATCACTGGCGTTAGCTGAGCAACTTCTTGTTGACTCTTAGCTTCCACTTCCGCTAAGTAGTCCACCAGAGACTCTTGATTGGCTTTACAGCCGATCAAAGAAACAAAAGTGACTAGCGCAGTCACGATTGACGTACTATTTCTCATCGCCTGCCTCCGCTTTAAATTGGTAGGTGTAAGCCCGTACTCTGAAATGTAAGGTACTGCTCTCTTGACTGACTCTTTGCCAATCCACATCATCAACATTGATGATTCTTGGTAGCGTGGCTATCGCCTGAGAAAAATCGCCAATGTTGTGGTAACTTCCCGTCAGTTCAATATTCAATGGTAAGCGATACAAAAATGCCTGCGGTTGCTTTTCTCCCCAATCAATTCGAGTAAAGGTTAACCCATGTTCTAATCCCAGCTCGTTGACGGAAGCAAGCAAACTGGCCAGCTCTTGCTGTGCTGGGAGTTGGCGCAATAAAAAATCATAACGCTCAGCTAACTCATCCAATTGAGTTTGCAACTGAGGTAATGCCGCGACTTTATTGGCCTTAATGCGTACTAATGATTTAAGACTCTGCTCTTGCTGATTGAGCCCTTCGAGTGCCTCTTGTTTAGGTGATAAATACATGCCATAGCCGATGACTTGAATCACTACCATGACCAACACAATCACCGTCAGTTGTGCGTTGAGCGGCCATTCAAGCAATTCATCGATATCCAGATCACGAAAATTAGCCATGATGTTCACCTTGCCGAATCAACGCCTCTAATCCTGGTTGAGCAGTATGAAAATGAAAAGAGACCTTAAAACTCTGAAAATCTTTATTAAAACGCTGATTCCCAGCGACAATCGAGTGCATGCCTACTGCTGATAAGTGTGGTGACCTTTCTAATTTATCTAACATGGTGGCTAAGCGTGCGGTACTATCGCTAATCCCGCTGACTTCGACCGCATCCCCCTTCATACTAATTTTGTCGACGTAAACCCCTTCAGGAATCAACTCTGGCATCAAGTTCATCAATTGTGTGGTTTTATTGCGCTTTTGCTGTAAGGACTCAACAACACTGAGCCGGGCTTGCAGTGCTTGATGCTCAGCTTCGGTCATTTTGAGCGCCCGTAATCTCTGATCCAGTTGCTGAAGATGCTGATTCAAAAAATCTAATCGTGCCTGTTGGTGCTGTTGTTGCTGATCAAGGTAATGGCCGGCACCCCATTGCATGAGCAAAGCGACTAAGACACCAAGACTCATAAGCTGGAGAAAGCGCCGTTTATGATCAGCACGCTGCGCCTCTCGCCAAGGGAATAAATTGATACTATGCAACATGCCCACTCTCCAACCATGCTATTCCTCGCAACGCAAGACCAGCAGCCGTCGTGAATTTAGGCTGATCATTTAACCGCTTACGTTGAGTGATTTTGTTGACAAAAGTCGCTAATGGCGCGAACCGTTCACAGGGTAATCCAAGCTGCTCGGTGATGGTTTCTGCTAGCCCATCCATCATCGCCCCGCCACCAGATAACCAGATCCCCGCTAGGCTTTGCTGACCATGAACGGAAGTAAATAACTGCAGTTGACGGGTTAGGCGTTCGACAAATAATCGATTGAATAGCCATTGGTTACGTTCATCGCTGCGCGCCATCGTTTCCGCCAGAGACGGCAATTCAAACCAGCGTGTACCTAAAGCAATATCCTTATAAAACGGCGCTTTATCGGCAAAATCGATACATAACGTTGTTTGGGTATAACCAACATCGACCAACATCCAATTCGAGCGCTGTTGAGCCTGACTCACCTGCTGCCAAATCTGAGCCAGACCATGTAATTGCACATCCAGTAAGGTTGCTTCCAGTCCGGCTTGTTGAATCGCCGATAATCGACTCGCGACAACTTCTCTTCGGGTGGCATACACCTGATAGGTCGCAGTTCGGTTTTTAGCGAATGCTTGAATCGGTAAGGGAACAAAATCTAAGCTCAGTTCTTCCATCGGCAACGGCGATTGATGAGAAAAAGCCTGATAAATAGCAAACTCTTTTTCACGAGGGTCTAAGTCGCTATCTATTTGTAATACTTTACTAATTACCGCCGTATCAGGCAGTGCAATCGCAACCTTGCGACTAAATAGCGGCAAACTCTTTTTTAGTTCTTTGAGTTTCTTTACAATTTTCTGATAATTCAACGTGTCGTTATCGGCGAAAATGTCGTCAGTAATGACGATTTCTGTGCAACCGTGTAGCGAATAATTGTCGCCATTTGGTTTAAGAGCCACAGCTTTGATGCTGTGATGACCGATATCGACACCAATAACTAATGATTTACTCATGCCATTAACTCCAGTGACAATTCTCAGCCTCACACACTTATTTGTGAGAAAATAACCGTTCACTATTTTTAAGTGCTGAGGTTTTAGTCTAGAGTACAGGGGTTTGTACTAAGACAGCCTCTACTAAACAGGGATTCTCCGGTGAAGTTCATAAAGCGTTTACTCATATTTTCATTGATTTGCATTATTCTTGGAGTCACTACAATCTTTGGCTTCTATTTTTATGTAAAGCCAGATCTACCCGATGTCGCTGAATTAAAAGACGTTCGGCTACAAACTCCCATGCAGGTGTTTAGTGAAGACGGTAAACTGATTGCTCAATTTGGTGAAAAACGACGCATTCCATTGCGCCTTGATGAAATGCCACCAGAATTACTCGAAGCGGTGATCGCAACCGAGGATTCACGTTTTTACGAACACTACGGCTTTGACCCGATTGGTATTACTCGTGCTGCAGTGGCCGTCATGGCCTCAGGGAGTGCCTCTCAAGGGGCAAGTACCATTACCCAACAACTGGCCCGTAATTTCTTCTTATCCAATGAGAAGAAAATCATGCGTAAAATTAAAGAGATCTTTATTGCCATTCATATTGAGCAGCTCTTGAGTAAAGAAGAGATCTTGGAGCTTTACCTGAATAAAATTTATCTCGGTCATCGTTCTTACGGTGTTGGTGCCGCAGCCCAAACCTACTTTGGTAAAGAAGTCAAAGATCTGACGTTAAGCGAAATAGCGATGATTGCTGGCCTACCCAAAGCCCCTTCTACCATGAATCCCCTTTTCTCTGTGGAGCGAGCCACTCACCGTCGCAATGTCGTCTTATTACGCATGCTGGCAGAAAACTACATCACGCAACAAGAGTATGATCAGGCTCGTAATGAACCATTAATCTCCAAATTCCATGGCGCAGAAATTGAGCTACGAGCTCCTTACGTGGCAGAAATTGCGCGCGCATGGATGGTCGAACGTTATGGTGAAGAAGCGGCCTATACCTCTGGGATGAATGTCTACACGACGGTCAACACCAAGTTACAACAAGCCGCAAACCAAGCCGCTATCGATAATCTCCTCGCTTACGACATGCGTCACGGCTACCGTGGTGCCGAAAAAGTACTCTGGAAAGCGGGGCAATCAGCTTGGGATACCCCGACCATGATCGCTCACTTACGTAGTGAACCCACTTACGGCGATCTTCTGCCTTCGATTGTGATTAAGGTCGAAGAAAAATCGGCTCAGGTTTGGGTAAAAAATGCCGGACTAAAAACCATTGCATGGGAAGACATGAACTGGGCAAGGCGATTTATTACTGACGACCGTCAAGGGCCTTTACCGACTAAAGCCAGTGATATTCTAGCGGTAGGTGAACAAGTGTGGATTCGTCGCCAGCACGCTATAGGTGATGAACAAGAACACTGGACACTGAGCCAAGTGCCTAATGCGAATACGGCGTTCGTTGCTATGGATCCCGATAATGGTGCGATACTAGCACTGGTTGGTGGCTTTAACTTCGTGCACAGTAATTTTAACCGTGCAACCCAATCGGTCCGTCAGGTGGGGTCAAGTATCAAGCCGTTCATTTACTCTGCGGCTTTGGAAAAAGGCCTCACTCTAGCCTCATTAATCAATGATGCTCCGATTAACCAATGGGATCAAAGCCAAGGTATTGCTTGGCGTCCTAAAAACTCGCCCCCGACTTACGTCGGCCCCACTCGTCTGCGGATTGGTCTAGCGCAGTCGAAAAACGTCATGGCAGTCCGGGTACTGCGAGAAGTCGGCTTGGAAGAGACTCGCCATTTCTTGACCCGCTTCGGTTTTGAGTTATCTCAATTACCTCGCTCTGAGACCATTGCCCTAGGCGCAGGCAGCTTAACGCCCGTCAAAATGGCTCAAGGCTATTCGGTATTTGCTAACGGTGGATATTATGTTGAGCCGTTCTACATCAGCAAAGTGGAAGACAGTTTTGGCCATGTCGAGTTTTTAGCTAACCCCAAAGTGGTTTGTCATCAGGATTGTCAATCTTCATCCGATAATCCGTTCAATGAGCAAGATGCCACGGTCAATTATGCACCACAGGTGATTTCCGAACAGAATGCTTTCCTCGTTCGTGAAATGATGTATAGCAATATCTGGGGTGGCGGTGATTGGCGTGCAGGAACGGGATGGAATGGTACCGGTTGGCGCGCACAAACCTTAAGACGTCGTGATGTGGGCGGAAAAACAGGAACAACTAACGACTCGAAAGATGCTTGGTATAATGGCTTTGGACCAGGCATGGTCGCAACGGCTTGGGTCGGATTTGATGATCATAGTCGTAACTTAGGTAGCACAGCCCCTAACCCGAATACTGATGATGATATTACTGGCGCGGAAGCCGGAGCGAAAACAGCCCAACCGGGATGGGTAGAATTTATGCGCATCGCTCTCGATGGTGTACCGGCCCAACCCAAAGCCATTCCACCGAAAATCATTCGCGTGAGAATTGATCGCGACAGTGGGCTACTCACCAATAAATTAGATTCCAGTTCTATGTTCGAATACTTTGTCCAAGGAACGGAACCGAAAGAGTATGTACAAGAGGATACCCCTCACAGCATCTACTTAGATGATAGTGACAGCTTATTTTAATCTTGACCGCCCCAATTAGGGGCGGTGTTATTTTCAGACACTGAACAGGCAGGCTATTGAGTGGCTAACGCTTGTAGGCGATCTTTCATCACCTGAGCTAGCTGTTCATAGCGCTGGCGCAGCGGTGAACCGGGGCGATAAGCCAAAACAATTTGTCGTGATGGCTGTGGATTGACCGCTTTGATATAACATACACCATCTTTGGTTTTTTCGTCCGGTAGCGAGAGCTGAGGTAACAAAGTAATCCCAGCCCCAGCGGCGACCATATTACGTAAGGTTTCTAAACTGGTGGCTTTAAAACGCTCATCGTCTTTCGCCCCCGCAGCAAAACAAAAACCTAACGCTTGGTCACGTAAGCAGTGACCATCGCCTAATGCCAATACGGTTTTACCGTTCAGTTCCAACATATCCACCTCATCACGATTGGCCCATTCGTGTGAACAAGGCACAGCAATACTCATCGGCTCATTGTAGATATCGATCTCTTTAAAAGGGGCACTCTCCTCAACCGAGGCTAATACCAAGCAATCGAGCTTGCCCTCTTCTAACTGACGCACTAATTGATGCGTTTGCGCTTCATGTAAATAGAGTTCCAAATCAGGAAATCGAGCTTTGAGCTCAGGGATAATCTTCGGCAATAAATAAGGGCCTAGCGTCGGAATAAACCCAATGTGCATCGGGCCACTCATGGCCCCTCCCTGTTGACTGGCCATATCTTTGAAAACTTTAATTTCACTGAGAATACGTTTGGCTTGGTCAACAAGCTGTAGCCCAGAATCGGTAAATAATACCCGCCGACTACTACGCTCTAACAATACCGTACCAAGTTCATCTTCTAGCTTGCGAATTTGTCCACTAAGAGTCGGCTGACTGACAAAGCAGGATTCAGCGGCTTTACGAAAATGCTTGTGCTCAGCAAGAGCAACTAAGTATTCAAAATCTCGAATGTTCATCTTATTCCTAGATAAAAACCATCAATCATATCGAAAGCAACAGAAAAGGCGTCTCGTTATAGCGTCACTGCTGCAGTAAGAATATACCTATCAAAAACCATAACATTGAATGCTGATGACTATCAAAGCTTTTATGTTTTGCCACTAATCTCACACTGATGGGTTAATACTTCTCGTGTTTCGCTTAACGCGATAACATACTTAAGCGCTGCACCTCATCCATTAAGGAGTCACCATGAAACTCACCAGTTGTCACTACTGTGATCAAGCATGGTTCTGGAAAAAAATTGGTCGTTGCCAACGCTGTATTGATTGGTTAACCGTACTATCTGTCGCTTGCTGGGGAGTCTGGTTTTGGTTATTTAGAAATGAGCCAACCGCCATCGCATCCATCGCCCTTCTCTTCGCAGGTTTCGCTTTTAATGGTCTGTTATTTTTACATTTATGGATGAAGTTTGTCGTATTACCGTGGCGAGAGCGTCAAAAAAACTCGACTGATCACTCGCCCACAAAAAAGCCCTAAAACGAAAAGGAGTTTTAGGGCTCTCTTAGAGCGATCTAAGAAAAAGCAGTGGTACAGATATAGACTGTGCTTTTTCTGGTTGGTTCCACTTTACACGATCTTTTTTGATCTTTTCTTTTGCTTGGTTTCACCATAAAAGATCTCAACACTTATCGTTGATGGATAACAATCCGCTGGGCAAAATCCACTTCTAAGGCTACTTCATCACAAGCGTGTTGCCGCGGGCACTGCTCACAATCTTTTAATACCTTTTCCGGCAATAACGTTTTCGAGGTTGGAATAAAGTTCAGTTTCATAAAGAACTCCGGAGAACGAGTCAGTACGAACACTTTATTAATCGCCATTTGCTGGGCTTTTTTCACTAAGTAATGGACAATCGCACGCCCTTGACCTTGACGCTGCCAGCCCGCTTCAACCCCAAGAGAACGAATTTCTGCTAATCCTGAATCGTAAACGTAGAGCGAGGCGCATCCCGTTATCTCACCATGATGTTCAGCCACAGCGAACGAACCAATATCGCGTACAATGTCGCTTCGTGAACGCGGTAAGTTCTCGCCCATGTTTGCCCAATAAGCAACCATGCCTTCTAAACGTTCAATATCGGTTAAGCGTGCCGGACGTACTTTGACCGTACTTGCATCCCGCTTCGCCAAACGTTTTTCGGCTTCTTCAACCGCATAAGCCACTTGTGACGGAGCGACGCCACCGAGTGCACTGCGTTTTTCTAAGCATGATTCGATGGTTAAAATGGCGTAAACATCATCTTCAATCACAGGAGAAAAGGCTTTTAACTCAGCCAAGGATAACTCTTCCAATGCGCAGCCTTTTTCGATAGCGCCAACTACCGCGACGCCAACAATATGGTGTGCTTCACGAAACGGAATACCTTTAGCAACTAAATAGTCGGCCAGCTCAGTAGCATTAGCATACCCTTGTTTGGCCGCTTCTAAAGTCCGCTCAGTTTTCACTTTGATCCCGTCAAAACACAAGGCTGCCATTTCCATACAATCATGCCAAGTATCAAGCGCATCAAACAGCCCTTCTTTATCTTCTTGCATGTCTTTGTTGTAAGCCAAAGGCAAAGCTTTTACGGTCATCATCATCGCCGCTAATGACCCATAAACCCGACCAGTTTTACCGCGGATCAGTTCCAGAGCATCAGGATTTTTCTTCTGCGGCATTAATGAAGAGCCAGAGGTTACGGTATCCGCTAATTCAATAAATCCAGACTCACCGGAGTTATAGAAGATCATGTCCTCAGCTAAACGCGACAAGTGGAGCATTGATATCGATGCTACCGACATCAGTTCCATCACATGATCGCGATCCGACACCGAATCGAGTGAATTACGTGTAGCCCGGCGAAACCCGAGATCATAGGCCAACTGCTGACGATCAATAGGATAAGCGGTTCCAGCCAAAGCGCCAGAGCCGAGGGGACAGGTATCTAATCGTTGTAGCGCATCTTGTAAACGTGAGTAGTCACGCTCAAACATCTCAACATATGCCAAACACCAATGAGCAAACGTGACGGGTTGAGCGCGTTGCAAGTGCGTATAACCAGGTAGTACTGTCGCTTGATGTTGTTCGGCGACCGAAACCAACTGACTCTGCAATCTATCCAAGCCGAGCAGTAATTGCTGGCCTTGCTGACGACACCATAATTTTAAATCGGTGGCGACTTGATCATTACGTGAACGTCCGGTGTGCAGTTTCTTACCTAAATCGCCCACTTTACTGATTAACTGCTGTTCAACCCACGAGTGAATATCTTCCGCATCCGATGACAAGATCTGCCCAGGATCTTCCATTACCGCGAGCTTCAACTCATTTAATGCTAATTCTAATGCTTGTTGCTCTTGTTCTGTTAGTACGTTGACTGACCGTAACGCTTTCGACCAAGCAATCGAGCCGACAATATCTTGCTCAGCCAATCGGTAGTCAAAACGCAGGGAGTCGTTAAATTGTTTAAACCGGGTGTCTGCTGCTTGGGTAAATCTTCCGCCCCATAATGCCATTGCGTTTCTCCTACCTTTGACCTAAGGCGCATACGCCATAGGAAAACATCTTGTACTCGGGTTAAAAACAAGGATCGCCGAGCGATCCTTATGAGCTAATCTCTAACGATGGCCTCATTCAATCCAGTGAGGCTTATTTATTTTCGTTCAAGGCACGAATCCGACTCGCCAAAGAATACAAACGAATGAATCCACCAGCATGACTTTGGTCATATACTTCATCAGCCCCAAAGGTAGCAAACGCTTCTGAATACAAACTGTTCGCAGAACGCTTCTGAGTAGCGATCGCTTGCCCTTTGTAAAGCTTGATCACCACTTCACCATTAACCTGCTGAGCGAGCTGATCGGCAGCGGCAAACACCGCTTCACGTAGTGGGGTGAACCAACGGCCATCATACACCAGATGTGAGGCTTTAATGCCGAGCTCTTCACGAAACTCAAACGATGCCTTGTCTAACACCAGTTGCTCTACTGCACGTAGTGCTTCCATCATGATCGTGCCTCCCGGAGTTTCATAACAGCCGCGAGATTTCATCCCCACCAAACGGTTTTCAACAATGTCGATCCGACCAACACCGTGTTTAGCCCCTTTTTCGTTCAAATAAACTAAGGCGTTATAAGGTGTCATCAGCTCACCGTCGACACCAACTACCTGACCCTTTTCCACTTGTAAAGTGACATACTCAGCGTCATTCGGTGCTTGTTCAGGATCAACGGTCCATACCCAGCAGTCCTCATTGGGTGCATTCCAAGTGCTCTCCAGTACACCACCTTCAGTGGAAATGTGCCACGCATTAGCATCACGTGAGTAAATTTTAGTTAACGATGCTGCGCAAGGGATATTACGCTCAGCCAGATAGTCGAGGCACTCTTCACGGCTGACAATATCCCACTCTCGCCATGGGGCAATAACATGCAAATCTGGTGCAAGGGCAGCAAACGCACCTTCAAAACGTACTTGATCGTTGCCTTTACCAGTACAACCATGGCACAGCGCATCAGCGCCTACTTTACGAGCGATCTCTACTTGTGCTTTCGCGATGATTGGGCGAGCCATTGAGGTGCCCAGCAGATATTTCCCTTCGTAATACGCGCCAGTTTTTAAGGTTGGATAGATGTATTCAGCAACCATTTGTTCTTTTAAATCGACCACATAACACTCTGAAGCGCCCGAGGCTTTCGCTTTTGCTTCAATGCCTTGTAACTCTTCTTCTCCTTGGCCGACATCTGCAACAAAGGCAACCACTTCACAGGCATAGTTTTCTTTTAGCCACGGAATAATCACTGAAGTATCTAGACCACCAGAATAGGCAACTACTACTTTATTAACTTGAACTTTACTCATTGATGCTTTCTCCATTACCCAGTACCCGCTTAGCGGTCTGCACTAAGGTCTATTGATTGTGTTTAGTGGTCATGCGCCACTCATTGCCTATTGTGATTTATTGCGGTAAAAATTGGGTTCCAATACTTTCACCAGCAAATAGTTTGTGCAGCTTTTCCGGATAGCGCCATGTGGCGACTTGAATCGGACGCCCCAAATCATTGGCGGCCTCTAGTGCGGCTTTGACTTTGACGATCATCCCATCGGTGATCACTTTACCAGCAATCAAACTAGTGGCTTGCTGAGCGTTCAAGCTCGGCAATAAGTGCCCTTTGCCATCCAATACTCCACTCACATCAGAGAGCAGAACTAACTCGGCATCCAGTGCACCGGCCACCGCCACCGCCGCCTGATCGGCATTGACATTCATCATTTGTCCGCTTGCAGTAAGCCCAATCGAACTGATGATCGGTAGCCCGCCAGCATTAAGAATGGCTTGTAACAGTTGTGAATCGCCCGGCAGGGCTTTACCCACCGCTCCCAGTTCAGGATCGAGTTCCTCGACTTGACATAAGCCGCCATCCGCTAAACATAAACCGATGGCATTCAAACCGTCTTTTATGGCTTGTCCTTGGAGCATTTTATTGGCCGTTCCCGCTAACGCTCCGGCAATAAAAGGAATTTGTTCATAAGGGGTAACGCGTAGCCCTTCTTTCTTTACCGTCGGCAGGTGTAATTTTGCCATCAACTCATCGACCAAATAGCCGCCACCATGAACAATGACAATTCGTCGCTGAGCTTGAGCTTGATACAGTGCGATAGCGCCAAACAATTTGCTTAGCGTGTCAGAACAAGACAGCGCTGCGCCGCCTAATTTAATCACCAATGGATTATGCTGTGTATCTGTCATATTTCACCCTTACGCTTGGTGCTTTACACCAAAGCCGTTAGCTCAGAAAAACCGTAATGAATATTTAAACATTGCATCGCTTGACTCGATGCCCCTTTTAGTAAGTTATCGATCGCTGAAACGACGATGATATGCTCACCTTGCACTCGCCATCCCAAATCACAAAACGGCGTAAATTCCACATCTTTAATCGATGGCAAACTGGATTTTAGCCTCACCGCAGGCTGATCAGCATAAGCCTGAGTAAACGCCTCATCGACTTGCTGCGCCGTAACACCGGCTGCCAACTTCATGGTTATTGTGGCTAAAATACCCCGTTTAAAATTGCCCAGATGTGGGGTGAAAATCACCTCACAGCCTAAATGGGTAGCAATTTCTGGTTGATGACGGTGAGTAAATACGCCATAAGGCTGCAGGCTAACTTCACAAAAACTGTTGGTTAGGGTCGCTTTTCGACCTGCCCCCGTCACGCCGCTGGTCGCGTTAATCACTGGCCATTGCTCAGTATCCAACAAATTTGCGTTAATCAACGGTTTAATAGCCAGTTGCGCCGCCGTCGGATAGCATCCTGCCACGGCAATCAGTGAACTATGCAAAATGGCTTCACGGTTCCATTCTGCTAAGCCATACACCGCCTTATCTAGCCACTCACGGTGCTGGTGCTCAAAACCATAATAATTAGGATAAAAATCCTCACTTTTCACACGAAAGGCACCAGATAAATCAAAAACCTGACAATCTTGGGCAAGGAAAATTGGTGCCAGGTCGTGACTCACTTCATGAGCCGTCGCTAAAAACACCACATCGCACTGACTCGCAACAACAAGTGGGTCAACTAAAGGCTCAATCTCCATGTCAATCAGCCCAGCTAATTTACCATGCAGCTCAGCCATTGATTTTCCTGCATCGAGACTGTTGGCGGAAACATATAAACCTGCTAGTTTGAGTTGAGGGTGTTTTTCCACCATCAGCGCTAATTCAGCACCGGTATAGCCACTTGCACCAATAATTGCGGTTTTTAACATTAATACCCATCCCAAAGCGGAGTGAAAGCCAAGTTAAAACTGATTTTTAATTTATAAAAACGAGCCTTAATTGGTTTTTTATTCATAAAAAGTGATTTAATATGTGTTTTACATTTTCAGCGATACTCTGTCAATAGTAGGAGCAAAGATAATATGCAATTACCCAGTTTCTTGGAGGTCTATTCGGGCCTGATTTCCACGCCTTCCATCAGCTCCACTGACCCGACATGGGATCACGGCAACAGTGAGGTGATTGCTAAATTAGCCGAATGGTTTGAAGCACTCGGCTTTACCACTCAAGTCGAAGTGGTTGCGCCAGGAAAACATAATTTAATCGCCAAAAAAGGCGCGGGAGAAGGCGGACTACTCTTGGCTGGGCATAGTGATACGGTGCCTTTTGATCAAGGTCGCTGGAATTTTGAACCTCATGCTTTAACTCAAGCGAACGATCGTTTCTACGGCTTAGGCACCGCCGATATGAAGGGATTTTTTGCTTTCATTTATCAAGCCGTAAAAAATATCGATTGGAGTAAGCAAAATAAACCCCTGTATGTCTTAGCGACCTGTGATGAAGAGACGACCATGCTGGGTGCCAGACATTTTACGGCTAACGCACCTTTTCAACCCGATTACTGCATTATTGGTGAACCGACCAGCTTAGTGCCAGTTCGTGGACATAAAGGCCACGTCGCCAATGCGATTCGCGTTACAGGGCAGTCTGGTCATTCATCCAATCCTGCGCTGGGTGTTAATGCGATTGAGATTATGTACGAAGTCATGTTTGCCCTGATGCAACTGCGTGACCGACTGATTAAAGAGTATCATCACCCGGGCTTCGAGATCCCGAGTCCGACCCTCAATCTCGGCCATATTCATGGCGGCGATAGTCCGAACCGTATCTGTGGCTGTTGTGAGCTGCATTATGATGTCCGGCCTTTACCGGGAATTAGCTTAGATGGACTCGATAACCTACTGCGCGGCGCACTCAAAGACGTTCAAGACAAATGGCCAGGTCGAATTGCGATTGAAGCATTGCATGAACCTATCCCTGGTTACGAGTGTCAGCACGATCACCCGTTTATCCTTGGCGTGAGTGAACTGTGTGGACAACCCTCGCAAACGGTCAACTATTGCACTGAAGCTCCGTTTCTACAGCAGTTGTGTCCAACCTTAGTTCTCGGTCCCGGCTCTATCGATCAAGCGCATCAACCCGATGAATATTTATCCTTCGATTTTATCGAACCGACCGTGAATATTCTTTCTCAAGCCATCAATAAATACTGCTTTACTGAGTAATCCCATTTCCCCCGCGCCGCTCGTTGGATGGTATTGATAGCGAGAGCGGCGCAACATCTCATCAAGGTTTTATATCGATGATGCCAGCATAAGCATGCTAATGGTTTCAATCAATTGTAAGAAAATTTCAACAAAATAAGTTATTTTACCACCATTTTTCTAACAAAATGCAGCCTGACATAAATGAAATCTTTGTATGCTTTGTTTGACTCTACTAGACAAACTTCGCTAGATTGTGTAATTAAATAGATGACATTGGATGTAATTTTTTTACAAGGCAGGATGATAATGAATGAAAAATACGCCGCTCTAAAAAGTAACGTGAGCATGCTGGGTCGATTATTAGGGCAAACCATCCAAGCCGCTGACGGCGACGTTATTTTGGCAAAAGTCGAAACCATCCGACAACTTTCTAAATCAGCTCGAGCAGGCAACCAAGCCGATCGAGAAAAACTCATCGAAGAAATCAAACACCTCAATAATGATCAACTGACTCCGGTCGCGCGCGCCTTTAACCAATTTCTCAACTTAACCAATATCGCGGACCAATATCATACCATTTCTCGGCATAGCGAAGACCATCTTGGTGAAGCCAACGAGCTGCAAAGCTTATTCGCAAAATTGGCCGATAAAAAAATCAGCCAATTCGATGCAATCCAAGCCGTTCGTGATTTAAACATTGAATTAGTTCTCACCGCCCATCCGACGGAGATTACTCGTCGTACCATGATCAATAATTTGGTCAAAATTAACCAATGTTTATCGAATCTTGAGCTGAGCGATCTGTCTTCTAAAGAACGTCAAAAAACTGAACGTCGTTTAGAGCAATTAATTGCTCAAGGCTGGCACTCTGACGTCATTCGTAAACAACGTCCAACACCACTCGATGAAGCGAAATGGGGCTTTGCGGTGGTCGAAAACTCTCTCTGGCAAGCCGTTCCAGAATTTTTACGTGAGCTAAACGACAATATTAAAGCTAACCTTGGTGAAGGGTTACCGATTGACGCACGTCCCGTGCATTTTTCGTCTTGGATGGGTGGAGATCGCGACGGCAACCCCTTTGTGACCCATAGTGTCACACGTGAAGTTTTACTCCTCTCACGCTGGAAAGCCGCCGATTTATACTTAGCTGACATTAATGAATTGATCAGCGAATTATCAATGACTAAGTGTACCGATGCACTCCGCGCTTTAGCGGGTGAAGAAGAGCACGAACCTTATCGCGCGGTCCTCAAAGGTGTACGTCACTTATTGCAAGACACACTGGATATTCTCGACAGTAAGTTACATGGCCAAAAATTGGCGGTTAAAGCGCCTTTAAGGACCGAAAGTCAGTTATGGGACCCATTATACGCGTGCTATCAATCACTGCATGAATGTGGCATGGGGGTGATTGCCGATGGATCACTGCTTGATGCTCTGCGTCGAGTCAAAGCCTTTGGCGTCCATTTGGTTCGTCTCGATATTCGTCAAGAAAGTAGCCGCCACGCTGAGGCATTATCCGAACTGACACGCTACCTAGGGATTGGCGATTACAATCAGTGGAGCGAACAAGACAAACTGGCTTTTTTAACCAATGAGCTGAGCTCTAAACGTCCGCTACTTCCGCTAGATTGGCAGCCGTCTGAATCGGTCAAAGAGGTCTTAGAAACGTGCAAAATCATTGCCGCCCAACCGCAAGATGCCTTTGGTGCTTATGTAATTTCTATGGCTCATACCGCCTCTGATGTCTTGGCTGTCCATCTATTATTAAAAGAGTCTGGCTGCCCTTACCGCATGAGTGTCTGCCCGTTGTTTGAAACGCTCGACGATCTCAATAATGCCGAAAGCGTGATTAAACAGCTACTCGCTATCGATCTCTATCGTGGCTTCATTCAAAACCAACAAATGGTGATGATTGGCTATTCTGATTCCGCAAAAGATGCAGGGGTAATGGCCGCCGGATGGGCTCAATATCGGGCCATGGAAGACTTGGTCAAGGTGTGTGAAGAAGAGAGCATTGATCTGACGTTATTCCACGGTCGTGGTGGCTCGATTGGTCGTGGTGGTGCGCCGGCTCATGCTGCACTGTTATCACAACCACCGAAGAGTTTAAAAGCCGGATTGCGCGTCACCGAACAAGGGGAAATGATCCGTTTTAAACTTGGCTTACCCGAAGTTGCGATCAACAGCTTACATCTTTACGCCAGCGCTATTTTAGAAGCGAATCTATTACCACCACCAGAACCAAAGCAAGAGTGGCGCGACTTAATGGAAGTCCTCTCACAAGTCTCTTGTGAAGCGTATCGAGCGATTGTTCGTGGCGAACCGGATTTTGTCCCTTACTTCCGTCAAGCAACCCCTGAACTTGAGTTAGGTAAACTGCCGCTTGGCTCACGCCCAGCCAAACGTAATCCGCAAGGTGGTGTGGAGAGCCTACGAGCGATCCCTTGGATCTTCTCATGGAGTCAAAACCGTTTGGTACTCCCAGCGTGGCTCGGTGCTGGGGAAGCGATTCAATACTCGGTTGATAAAGGCCATCAAGCTCTGCTTGAGGAGATGTGTCGTGAATGGCCATTCTTCTCTACTCGATTAGGCATGTTAGAGATGGTATACACAAAATGTAACCTTGATGTCTCTCGTTACTATGACCAACGTTTGGTCGAGCCAGCATTACGTCCATTAGGCGATCGCTTACGAGACCAGCTCCAAAAAGACATCAAAGCGGTACTCAATGTTGAAAATAATGAGAACCTGATGCAAAGCGATCCGTGGGGTCATGAGTCGATTCGTCTGCGTAACATCTATGTTGAGCCATTGAACATGCTGCAGGCTGAGTTGTTGTATCGGACTCGTCAATCCACCGAGGCGGATCCCGAGTTAGAGGAAGCGTTAATGGTCACTATTGCTGGCATTGCAGCCGGAATGCGCAATACAGGTTAGTAAAACCAGAATAAAACTCTAGACAGAGACCAAAAGGCCATCTAAAGATGGCCTTTTCTATGCCTTTCCGCGATTATTGAGAAAATTATCAACTTTTTTATTCGAAAAACTGTTTTTATTCTACTTTATGCTTATTATTTAGATATAATGCTAAACCCTGTGATGCCCTAATAACTATTTCAAATCACAGTCCAATCAATACAACATCATAATCCTAGGTGATACAAGGCTTTTTAAGGTGACAGAGACAGCACTCGATGCTGCATGACTGATACCTCATATCCCAATGTACCGATAGAAGTACATAAGATGGTTCAGTCGATTACGAAGTTACTCACCATTTGGATTAAAGACATGTCATTACCACACGTTATTCTCACCGTTCTTAGTACTCGTGACGCTACTGGATACGATATCACTAAGGAATTTTCAGCCAGTATTGGCTATTTTTGGAAGGCAAGTCATCAACAAGTTTACCGTGAACTGAACAAAATGGGGCAGCAAGGGTTAGTGACTTGTGTACTAGAGCCTCAAGATGGCAAGCCTGATCGTAAAGTTTACTCAATAACAGAAGCCGGCCGCCGAGCTTTAGGCGAATGGTTTGACCAACCAACGGCACATCCAACCGTTAGAGACGAGTTCAGTGCGAAGCTCATGGCGTGCTCAGTACAATCTGCTGAACCTTATCGTCTCCAGTTAATTGGATTAATTGAGGAATCTCGTAAGCTTGTTACCCACTATCAAGACATCGAGTCTGCATACTATGCCAATCCTGCGATGATGGATAAACAGCAGCGTTTAGAACGCCTGACCTTACGCCGTAATTTACTTACCCGTCAAGCATGGATCGAATGGGCAGAAGAGACGCTCGCTGAACTCAATGCGATGGCTTGATTGACCCAACATGAAAAAGAGGATGCTGAGCATCCTCTTTTTTTGTTGGTTTACTTCCCTTCCTAACCGCCACTCGAAGTGGTCAGGGTAGCTAAGGTAGATAGCCGATCAAATACCATCACCACCAATAAAGGTTTGTGAGCGACCATTAAATTGCTGGTCCATATCTAATGAGGGCTTATCTGTTTTCGGACGACCAACAATACGCGCTGGCACTCCAGCAACGGTGGTATGAGGAGGTACCGGCTGCAATACCACTGAACACGAGCCAATTTTCGCGCCTTCACCGACTTCAATATTGCCCAGGATCTTGGCCCCCGCACCAATCATCACTCCTTCGCGAATTTTTGGATGACGATCACCACACTCTTTACCAGTACCACCTAGCGTCACATCTTGTAAAATGGAGACGTCATTTTCAACCACGGCGGTTTCACCAATCACAATCCCAGTTGCATGGTCAAGCATGATGCCACAGCCAATGGTTGCAGCAGGATGAATATCCACCTGACAAGCCACTGAAATTTGATTTTGTAGATAAGTCGCCAGTGCAATGCGCCCTTGCTTCCAAAGCCAGTTGGCGACGCGATACCCCTGTAGCGCATGATAACCTTTGAGATACAATAGCGGCATCGAGTACATCGATACGGCAGGATCGCGATTCACGGTCGCACAAATATCGCAGGCAGCAAACTCACTGATCGTCGGATCAGCGGCCAAAGCTTCCTCTACCACTTCACGCACCGCCATGGCCGGCATAGAAGCCGTATTGAGTTTATTGGCTAAAATATAGCTTAATGCTGCCGATAAACTGTCATGCTTAATGATCGTCGCGTGATAGAAACTCGCCAACATCGGCTCTTGCTCGGATTGTTCACGTGCTTCTTGGATGATGGTTTGCCAAACTTTTTTCTGTGCGCACTGCTTCATTTTATTTTGCCTTTCACTGAGTTAGCCTCATCACGCTCATCCTCCAGACGGGTCGCGATAGCACTATCCTTCCACAGTATCTATCAGGTATTGAAAATTCAACCGTTATCGATTACTGATCACATCAGCAGTCTCGATCATTGCTCAGCTTTTTTATCTCGTGCGAGCAAGTCTTGCGCAGCCAAACGGGCATCTTTACCTTGATATAAGACCTGATAAATTTGCTCAACAATCGGCATTTCAACCCCCATACGCGCAGCTAATAACGACACTTCCTTGGTGTTACGATAACCTTCAACCACTTGTCCAATCTCTTGCTGAGCAGCATCCACCGCTTTACCTTGACCCAACGCTAAACCAAAACGACGATTACGAGACTGGTTATCGGTGCACGTTAATACTAAGTCGCCTAATCCTGCCATGCCCATAAAGGTTTCTGGCTGTGCTCCTAAGGCAGCGCCAAGACGAGACATCTCCGCTAAACCTCGAGTAATTAACGCCGTACGTGCATTAGCACCAAAACCAATCCCATCGGACATGCCTGCACCAATCGCAATCACGTTTTTCACTGCACCGCCCAGTTGCATGCCGATAAAATCATGGTTGGCATACACTCGAAAGGTTTTGTTGCAATGGATTTTTTCCTGCAAGTCGGCAACAAACTGAGCATCAGGCGAAGCCACCGCTATTGCCGTTGGCATACCCATAGCAAGCTCTTTTGCAAAGGTAGGGCCAGACAGTACCGCTAATGGCACACGACTGCCGAGAATGTCGAGGGCGACGTCTTGCAATAAACGTCCCGTTTCAGGTTCAAGACCTTTGGTTGCCCAGCAAAGACGACTGTCTTGACGCAGATGAGGTTGTAAGCTGCGTAATACTACCCCGAAGACATGGCTCGGAACGACAACCAGTAAATCTTGGCTGGCCTGCACCGCTTTCGACAAATCAGATTCAATAATTAAACTGTCTGGAAAGGCAATCCCGGGAAGAAACTCTTGGTTGGCACGATCAGACTGTAAACGAGCCATATGCTGAGGATCATGCCCCCATAGCACAATATTTGCTCCATTACGTGCTAGCGAAATAGCCAGAGAAGTACCGTAAGAACCAGCACCAATCACGGTCATGGTTATCGGTTTGGTACTGACATGCTGTGCTTTCGAATCGGTCATTTTTTTACCTAATGAATAGCGAATGAATGAATGGGTAACCTGAACGGCTCGTAACCGCTTATTAGATCGAGACTAAAAACAAAAATGCACATCGCTTAGCTCAATGAGCGGCTCTGTGCATTTTTCTACCTATTCCTAAGCGAGGTCAAGCAGTAAGGAATATAGACAGCCATTAAATCAAATTAAGCTTGCGCAGTTTCACCGGCAGCTTGCTGTTGTAGGTAGTTCATAAATAGAGCGTCGAAGTTGACTGGCGCTAGGTTTAACTGCGGGAAAGTACCTTTAACTACTAAGCTCGAAATAGTTTCACGCGCATAAGGGAAAAGAATATTTGGGCAGAATGCACCCAAACAATGAGCCAGTTGGCCCGCTTCCATTTGCTCTGCAGTAAAAATACCCGCTTGCTGAACTTCACACAGGAAGGCCGTTTCTTCAGCATTTTTTACCGTTACTGTCAAACGAAGCACGACTTCATAGACACCCTCACCCAACTCACGACTTTGCGTGTCTAGATCCAATTTAACATCTGGATTCCACTCTTTTTGAAACATCGTCGGAGAGTTTGGTGCTTCAAATGAAACGTCTTTGAGGAAGATACGTTGAATTGCGAAATTTTGTTGTGGTGCTTCTTGTTGTGCGGCTTCAGCCATGATTAAAATCCTTAATATCAAAAATAGTGGTCAGTCAACTGTCTTGAGACTAAACGAGTACCGATAAATCATCCAGAGGGCGTTGCCAATCAATGGCAACGATCACAACTCGAATCATTCAGCGCAGCTTGTGGCAAGCAACATTACTCAAAACGACACAGCAACGATTACTTTTTGCCACGAACCAAAGGTAACTTCGCTTCACTCCACGTTACTAAACCATTTTTAAGCAGACTGACATTTTCAAATCCTGCTTTGGCTAGATGTGTCGCGGCTTCACGAGAGTTATGGCCTGTTTTACATACGACTATGATGGGGTCAGCTTTATGTTTTTCAATAGCAGGGAAGTTACCCGCTTTGATCTCAGATGGTAAAATGTGAACTGCGTCAGTAATATGTCCCTGCTTATATTCATCTTTAGTACGAATATCAACCACAATCCCATTTTCACGGTTCATTAAATGGGTCACCTGAGCGGCACCGATCTCTTTATAGACGGCGGTGGAAGATTTATAAATATTTAAGATCAACGCGATAAACACCCCTACCCATGCGAGGGAGAGGATCATGTTCTGTTGAAAAAAGTCAATGTACTCTTGCATATCCTGTGCTCTTACAGTGGAAATTCAAAACAGTGATGGAGTATAACGGGCTTGCCAGCTTGACGCGAGTGCTAAGCGCGAGGAAAAGGAAAAGCCGTGACCTTATCGATGTGATCTTCATCCAGTGCCAACATGATCAAACGATCAATCCCTAACGCGACACCAGCGCAAGCAGGCAATCCCGCAGCCAAAGCCGCCAATAAATGCTCATCGATCGGCTGCGCAACAAGCCCCATCGCCACTCTTTTTTGGTTATCTTGTTCAAAGCGTTTGCGCTGCTCAGCCGCATCGTCTAATTCATGGAAACCATTCGCCAATTCGATGCCTTTAAAGTACACCTCAAAGCGATCCGCCACTCGTGGATCGTTTCGGTTTACCTTGGCTAATGCGGCTTGAGAAGCCGGAAAATCGTACACAAACACAGGTTTATGTTGCCCGATATGAGCTTCAACCCCAATGCTGAACAGCAATTGCAACAAAGTATCACGATCTTGCTCAGGCTCAGCGATATCACTGAGACCTAATTGAGCAGCCACCTGCTTAAGCTCGACGAGGCTAGCCTCAAGCGGACAAACGTTTAATACCTGCAAAAAAGCATCTTGATAAGTGATTCTCTCCGCGGTATCGGTAGAAAGTATCATCTGCAGTAAAGCATCCACCTCATCCATCAAATCATGATGATCAAAACCGACTCGATACCATTCGAGTAAGGTGAACTCGGGATTATGATAACGACCATTTTCTTCATTACGAAATGCTTTGTTGATTTGATAAATAGAGCCACTACCTGCCGCCAGTAAGCGTTTCATATGAAATTCAGGACTGGTCATCAGATACAAGGTTTTTCCTGCGGCATAATCCGGCCCAACAAATTGAGTTTGAAAGGTTTGCAGATGGATGTCAGTTACCGTCGCCTGACTCATGGCTGGAGTATCTACCTCTAGTACCTCACGCTCAGCAAAAAATTGGCGGATATTCTGTAATAAACGGGCACGCTGCTGTAATTGGGCAATTGATGCACTCGGCATCCACTGTGGCTGACTCATAAAAAATATCTGTTATTGAACAAAGAGCATCATTTTACTCTGAGAAACCAAAAAACCAAATAAACCACAGCACACACTCTGTACGTGATCGTTATCACACAAAGCACATTAAGTATGCTTGTACTTGCACTACCGAAGCAAAAACCCAACAGAATCAATTTTTTCTTCGCTCTGCTCTTCTACACTAGAGCCAGCACTTGAGTTCAAGTGTTGAGTAGCGAGAGCGGATCAAGAATCTTTCTAGCCGCATCACGCGCCACATAATAATCAGAGGCGATAACCAAGCCTCACAATACACTACACTGGAGGATAACTGTGCAAACGATTACCACAGATATCGCAGTCATCGGCGCTGGTGGCGCTGGTCTTCGTACTGCTATTGCAGCGGCTGAAGCTAACCCAAATTTAGAAGTTGCACTAATTTCTAAAGTTTACCCTATGCGTTCCCATACCGTTGCCGCTGAAGGTGGCTCCGCAGCAGTTATCAAGGAAGAAGACAGCCTAGACAATCACTTTAACGATACCGTTGGTGGTGGTGATTGGCTGTGTGAACAGGATGTTGTCGAATATTTCGTTGCTAATGCAACCCGTGAAATGATCCAAATGGAGCAATGGGGTTGCCCTTGGAGTCGTAAAGACAATGGGGAAGTCAACGTTCGTCGTTTTGGAGGCATGAAAGTCGAACGGACTTGGTTTGCCGCCGACAAAACCGGCTTTCATATGCTGCATACTCTCTTCCAAACTTCAATTAAATACCCACAAATCAAGCGTTTTGACGAATACTTTGTGGTCGATTTATTAGTCGTTGATGGTGAAGTGCAAGGCCTGATTGCCATTCATATGGCAGAAGGTGAGCTGGTCATTATTAAAGCAAAATCGGTAGTGCTCGCTACTGGCGGTGCTGGGCGTGTCTACCATTGCAATACCAACGGCGGTATTGTAACGGGTGATGGTATGGCGATGGCGTATCGTCATGGTGTGCCACTGCGTGATATGGAATTTGTCCAGTATCACCCAACCGGACTACCAGGTACCGGTATTTTAATGACCGAAGGCTGCCGTGGTGAAGGCGGTATCATCGTCAATAAACATGGTTACCGTTATTTACAAGATTACGGCATGGGCCCAGAAACCCCAGTTGGTCAGCCGAAAAATAAATACATGGAACTTGGACCACGTGACAAAGTGTCACAAGCTTTCTGGCACGAACAGCAAAAAGGCAACACCATTAAACATCCATTAGGTGATGTTGTCCTACTTGATTTGCGTCATCTTGGTGAAGAATATCTGCAAGAACGTTTACCGTTTATTTGCGAACTATCAAAAGCCTACGTTAACGTTGACCCAGCGAAAGAGCCTATTCCTATTCGTCCAACGGTCCATTACACCATGGGTGGTATCGAAACCAATGGTCAGTGTGAAACTCGCATTAAAGGCTTATTTGCGGTGGGTGAATGTGCCTCCGTTGGTCTACACGGGGCCAACCGTTTAGGCTCTAACTCATTAGCTGAATTTGTTGTCTTTGGCCGCGTCGCTGGTGAACATGCCGTGCAACGGGCGGAAAGCTTTAAAGGCTGGAACGACTCGGCGATTAACGAGCAAGTCAAGGCCGTTGAAGCACGGATTCAAGCATTGATGAATCAAGAGGGCGATGAAAACTGGGCGACGATCCGTACCGAAATGGGTCATACCATGGAAGCGGGTTGTGGAATCTATCGCCAAGAAGATCTGATGCAAACCACCATCGATAAGTTAGCTGAACTCAAAGAACGCTATAAGCGCATCAGCATCAAAGATAAAGGTAAAGTCTTTAATACCGATCTGCTGTATGCGATTGAAGTCGGTTATGGCTTAGAGGTGGCGCAAGCCATGGCACACTCAGCGATGCTACGTAAAGAATCGCGTGGTGCTCACCAGCGTCTTGATGAAGGCTGCACTGAACGTGATGATGTCAACTTCCTGAAACACTCATTGGCCTTTTATCAACCGGATAGCGCACCAAAGATTGATTACAGCGATGTAAAAATCACTAAGTCTCAACCTAAAGCGCGCCTCTACGGTGAAGCCGCTGATCAAGCCGCAGCCGCAGAAAAAGCCGCCGAGCAACGCGCAGAGGAGCAAAAATAATGGCCGCAGACCGTATTCAAAAAGTCGATATTTTACGTTACGACCCAGAGCAAGATGCAAAGCCTCATTTACAGGCGTTTGAGATACCGTTTGATGACACGATGTCGGTCCTCGATGCCCTCGGTTACATCAAAGATAATGTCGATAAAGATCTCGCCTATCGCTGGTCTTGTCGGATGGCGATTTGTGGCTCTTGCGGCATCATGGTCAATGGTGTGCCTAAGTTAGCCTGTAAAAGCTTCCTGCGTGACTATCCAAATGGTGTCAAGATTGAACCGCTCGCTAACTTCGCGATTGAGAAAGATTTAATCGTCGATATGACGCCGTTTATCGAACGACTAGAAGCGATTAAACCGTACATCATTGGTAATGATCGTACCCCTGAAGATGGTGCGAACTTACAAACGCCAGAGCAGATGGCTCGCTATAAGCAGTTTGCAGGCTGCATCAACTGTGGTCTGTGTTATGCCGCTTGCCCTCAATTTGGACTTAACTCTGAGTTTATCGGCCCGGCAGCACTGACCTTGGCGCACCGTTATAATTTGGATAGCCGAGATAACGGTAAAGCCGAGCGCATGAAACTGATCAACGGTGATAACGGCGCTTGGGGCTGTACTTTCGTTGGCTACTGCTCAGAAGTCTGCCCAAAACATGTTGATCCGGCTGCAGCCGTTAACCAAGGCAAAATCGAGTCCTCCATGGATTTCGTGATTGCCATGTTGAAACCTGACGGTTCACCTAAAAAAGTGGAGGCATAGAATGAGTAATCGTAAACCTTACGTTCGTGAAATGACCCGTACGTGGTGGAAGGATGATCCTTTCTATCGTCTTTATATGGTACGCGAAGCAACCGTACTGCCACTCATTCTATTCACGCTATTTTTGACTATCGGGCTGGGATCTTTAGTCAAAGGTCCCGAGGCTTGGCAGAGTTGGTTAGCGTTTATGGCGAATCCACTGGTTGTAGCGATTAACATCGTTGCTCTTGCGGGGAGCTTATTTCATGCACACACCTTTTTTGGCATGATGCCGCAAGTCATGCCGATTCGCATTAAAGGTAAGTTGCTGGATAAAAAGATCATTGTCTTAACTCAGTGGGCGGCAGTGGCTGTCATTTCACTGATCGTTCTCATTGTGGTGTAAGGAGCTTATTGTGGTGAATACCAATCCAAAACGTTCAGACGAACCCATCTGGTGGAGCCTATTTGGTGCTGGTGGTACTTGGTTTGCGATGATTACTCCAGTCACGGTACTCGTGCTTGGGATCATGGTTCCACTGGGTATGATCGATGCGCAAGCCATGAGTTATGAGCGAGTCACTGCTTTCGCGACCAGCATTATTGGTGCTTTATTTATTATAGGTACCCTTGCTTTGCCGATGTGGCATGCCATGCACCGTCTACATCATGGTATGCACGATCTGAAATTTCACACTGGCTTGGCGGGAAAAATTGCTTGTTACGCATTTGCGGCGCTGATTTCTGTGTTAGCCGTTGTGTTTATTTTTCTAATCTAGTTACGCAAGCTGATTTAACCATTCAACCTTCCATCGATGCTCACCCCTGATGGAAGGACACTAAACGTAAGAGCCAGCGCATTGCGCTGGCTCTTTTATCTCTATTTGATGAGATATGCCCAAACGAGTTGAAGATGCAGGTAGGCGGCAAGTGAGTAAATCCCCATGAGCATAGGCAAACTATGTGATTGAGGTGAACAAACGTAGCCAATACCGCTGCAGCTTCAAGTAGGAAGGGGATAGAAGCTTATTTCACGCGTCCAACATACTCGCCACTGCGGGTATCGACTTTAATCACTTCACCAATAGCGATAAATAAAGGTACGCGAACCACAGCGCCAGTAGCTAAAGTCGCAGGTTTGCCACCAGTACCTTGCGTATCGCCTTTTAGGCCAGGATCGGTTTCGGTGACTTCTAATTCAACGAAGTTTGGTGGCGTGACCGAGATTGGGTTACCATTCCATAATGTCAAAGTGCAACTGGTGTTTTCAACCAACCATTTCGCGCTATCACCGACTGATTTTACATCCGCGGCAATTTGCTCAAACGTTTCGTTGTTCATAAAATGATAGAATTCACCATCGCTGTACAAGTAATCCAGATCGATATCGATCACATCAGCCACTTCGGCAGAATCACCTGACTTGAAGGTTTTCTCTAACACTTTACCAGAAAGCAATTTACGGATACGTACACGGTTAAATGCTTGACCTTTACCTGGCTTCACATACTCGTTTTCGAGAATGACACAAGGCTCATTATCAAGCATAATTTTCAGACCGCCTTTAAATTCGTTCGTGCTAACAGTAGCCATTTTTTCCTCTTACCTTCTTCGAGTTAAATTCAATGCCAAATATAATAACCCGAAAACACCAATCTGTTGAGCAAAACTGGCTGCAACAGCTAGCGAATGGGATCTCCGATCCCGAGCAGTTACTCACACAGTTAGCCATCGATCCATCGCCTTGGCAATCTGGCTTTAAAGCCAGAGCGCTTTTTGCGCAGCGAGTACCCCAGAGTTTTGTTGAGCGGATGGAAAAAGGTAATCCTCACGATCCCCTTTTGCGCCAAGTGCTACCATTGAGTGACGAATTTATTATTCACCCTGGCTACTCGACGGATCCACTCGAAGAACAAAATAACTCGACGCCGGGGTTATTGCATAAATACCGTAATCGCTGCTTACTGATCGTCAAAGGTGGCTGCGCGATCAATTGTCGCTACTGTTTTCGACGCCATTTCCCTTATCAAGATAATAAAGGCAATAAATTGGTGTGGCAGCAAAGCCTCGACTACATCGCCCAACATCGACAGCTCAATGAAGTAATCCTTTCCGGTGGCGATCCACTCATGGCAAAAGATCATGAGCTGAGCTGGCTCATCGAACAGATTGCCGCTATCCCACACATTAAGCGATTACGGATTCATTCTCGCTTACCCGTGGTGATCCCCGCTCGCATTACCGATGAACTAGTAAGCTTATGCGCCGAAACTCGTTTGCAGGTGATCCTCGTAACCCATATTAATCACGCTAATGAAATTAATGCTGAACTGAGCCAACAACTGGCTCGCTTAAGGGCCGAAAAAGTAACGCTACTCAATCAAAGCGTGCTCTTAAAAGGCGTCAACGATTCAGTACCGGCACAAGTCGCATTAAGTGAAGCATTATTTGATGCTGGAGTTTTGCCCTATTACTTGCATGTACTAGATAAAGTGCAAGGCGCGGCGCATTTTTATGTTAGTGATGAGCAAGCTAGAGCGATTATCGCAGGGCTGATCGAGCAAGTGTCTGGTTACTTAGTTCCCAAGTTAACCAGAGAAATTGGTGGACGACCGAGCAAAACGCCCTTAGATCTCCACCTCGAATGATTCGCTAACTCTATCGGTCATCATACCACCGTCAAACGTTACCACTGAGGTGATTGTGGTCGATGATGATAAAAAGAGTATAAACATTTTTTATCAAAACCAATAAAGTCTATGATTTAACTAATCAAACAAGATCACGCATACTGACGCCTTTGTCGCGCGCTCACATTTGGAGACAACATGTTCACTTTAGACACCCTACTTGATCTAGGGCCGTTCAGCTGGTATGCACTGTTTTGTTGTGCGGTTAATGGATTGCTGGTCGGTATTGAGCGACAAACTCGTGGCAAACCCGTTGGGATTAGAACCTCGATTTTGATCATCTCCGGAACCTATTTTTTTATGGCGATGGCAGTGTCTTTGTCGCCGAATACCTTAGATCAAGCGCGCGTACTAGGACAAATTATTACTGGGGTGGGTTTTTTAGGGGCCGGCGTAATGATGACTCAAGACGGTAAAATTCATGGCGTAACCTCTGCCGCGGTAATTTGGGTGCTCGCAGCACTCGGTTTAATGATCGGCTTAGGCTATTGGGTACAATCGGTGGTGATTACCCTGCTGGTTTTGTTAGTGCTCTATGGTGTTGATAAAGTGGAGAATACTTTTCAAAGTTTACGCCGTGGTGTTCATCAACGATTTCGTGGCCGTTAATTGCATCATTTCACTCTCGATAAATGTAAAAATCCGCCTTCTTAGAAGGCGGCTTTGGTTTACAGCCCCCTGAAAGGGGGCATACTCGCGCTGTTAGTTCATCTTCAACTCTAACTGCGCCTCATATTCTTGATCTTTCTTGTCTTGGTGTCTGACGTACCGTCTGATGATTTCTTCATTTACGCCAACCGTATCAACAAAGTAACCTCTTGCCCAAAAATGATTCCCCCAGAGCTTCTTTCTTATGTGAGGGAATTTGTTAAACAACCGAATTGCCGAACGTCCTTTCAACACTCCCATCAACGTGGAGATAGAAACTTTTGGTGGTACTATCACAACCAGATGAACATGATCCGGCTGAACATTTAGTTCCAAAACCTCACAATCTTTCATATTGCATAAAATATAGATTGAGCGATAAAGCTCCTTACCTACATTACCTTTCAGGATCTTGAATCTGTATTTCGGCGTCCAAACTATGTGGTATTTACAACGCCAATGGACATGTGATGAACTTCTGTAATCGCCCATGTTTTTTGTTTCCTCTTACTTATGGTGAATAAGAGGTTTACTTCTAACATGGGCACTTCTTCGGGCAATAGCCCCAAGGTTCAATCACCACCGCCCAAGGCGGTGGTTTAGGGATGACAATAAAAAAACCGGAGTTTTCACTCCGGTTTTTTACTAATTAGCGCATTAGGCTAGCATGTCGGGTAGCAGCAGCGCATTACTGCGCCACCGCCCCCTAAGAACCGTACGTGCGAGTTTCCCCGCATACGGCTCAAGCCTTTATAAGTTCCATTATGGATGAAACCAGCAACTAACTTTTACCAAGATGTTTTCAAAGAGGTATTGGCAACTGAGATACATGAATTTGTCGATGACAATTCACATGCAACATCATTAAGTTCGAACTGTCGTCGCTGCCCCCATCAACCCGTCGGATGATATGGTGAATATCCCACTCATCTTCTGAGTTGAATGTCTGTTGACAGACCGCACACTGGAAGTTTTGTCTTTCAACAATCTTCCACAACTTCAGGTTACCTGCCAAAGATTTCTTCAACCTTTGCATCTTTAGACGTTCAAAATACTGCTCGTCTTCGGGTAGGTAACAATTGGCTGTTGCCCGAATTTTCACATGCTTGTCGATCT
This sequence comes from Vibrio sp. A11, assembly GCF_013048705.1. Taxonomy (NCBI): domain Bacteria; kingdom Pseudomonadati; phylum Pseudomonadota; class Gammaproteobacteria; order Vibrionales; family Vibrionaceae; genus Vibrio; species Vibrio sp. A11. Next base: position 60,727 of record NZ_VHSI01000016.1, read on the forward strand.
TCACTCGTGCTGCGTAAAACAGACGATAGTAGCCTTCTTCCCCTTTTTGTTTTGGTGCGCTAAACACCCAATTTCTTTCACCCACTGTCTTAAAATACTTGTTCTTAATCCAGCGTTTACGGCGATTAGAATGAATGCGTCGGCACCATTTCCAAAGCATTTTCCAGATCCGGTAATCCACATACTTAAATGTCTCGCTAGCACAAATCCAACGATGGTAGTTACACCATCCCCGAATCATCGGATTCAGCTTGGCAATGATCGCCTGAGCTGGAGCCATTTTATTGCTATTGAGATAATCCCGTATGTTGTTCAGCAATGTCTGCACGTTTTTCTTCGACGGTTTGATTAACATCTTACCGTTGTATTTTCGTACATTTTGCCCAAGGAAATCGAACCCTTGCTCTATATGTGTAATCAACGTCTTTTCCTTCGATAGTGCCAACCCACGCTCCGCCATAAAGGCTTCAACTATAGGTAACACTTCATTTTCCAGCAGCTCTTGCGAGATCCCAGTAATGATGAAGTCATCCGCATAACGTACATAGTTGACCTTAGTCTTATAGCTCGCCTTGGTGTTCTTCTTCCCAAAATGAGATTCCAATACCTCGTCAAGTCCATCTAAAGCCATGTTGGCCAACACAGGAGAGATAATTCCCCCTTGTGGTGTGCCTGCCACAGTAGGATTCCAACTTCCGGATTCCATAAATCCGGCTTTCAGCCATTTCTTTAATATCGCTTTATCCATAGGGACGTGGGCAATAAGCCATTCATGACTGATATGGTCGAAACACCCTTTGATATCGCCCTCTAGTACCCATTGGGCACTCGACTTACGGCTGAGATTCACGAAACATTGTTCGATAGCATCAGCGCAAGCACGATGAGGACGAAAGCCATAGCTATTCCTGTCCGCTCTGGTTTCCGATACGGGCTCTAAAGCTAGCAGGTACAAGGCCTGCATCGCTCTGTCCCGCATGATCGGTATCCCCAATGGGCGGGTTTTTCCGTTAGCTTTAGGAATGTGAACACGTCTTAGTGGCATCGGTTTGTAACCTTTACGACTGAGATTATGTATCGCTTCCCATTTCAATTGGGGTGTATTCCAGATTGCTCCGTCCACACCGGGTGTTTTCTTACCACGGTTCTCAGTAACCTTTCGAACCGCTAATGCTCTGGCAGAAAAAGACTTCACAAGCATTCGTTGCAGTTGCTTTACTTGTCGCCAATTTTTCCTTTGCGTTGCTTTCGCAATCCGCACTTGTAGCTTCTTCACTGTCCGATGGCATAGTTTCCAATCTAGGGCATGCCAGCCATCATTCTGGTGTGAGAATGCAGGTAAACACTGTGTGCTACTCATCTTGCTTTCCTCATGGTTACCCCCATGGGAAATGAAGACAGATCCCCCCTTAGGGTGAAATGTCATTCACCCTAGGGGGGATTGTTTCAGGTTAACGCAATAACATTAACCCGCTTTCAGCTTTACAAGCCATCTTACGATTAAAGACCTAATGGAAGTCTGCACTCTTTCGAGTCGAAGCAAAGTCTGAACCTCTATCATGACCATTACAGCCAAGCATTCGCTTTTTCCATCGTTCCCATACCCACTTACCCAACAGCTTCTCTTACGAGTCACCTGCCACTTGGGCGGATAATTGGGCTTACCAAGTTCCTGTGTTTGTACAAATAGTTACTTAGGTTCTGTCTATCCAACGGTGGCACAACAGTAGCGTCTTCCCAGATGTAAAAGAAAGAACCTGTCCACATACCTTTTGGTCAGAGCGTAACAAAGACATTTCGCTCAACGCGGCTGACGTTGTTTATCAACAGTTCACGTACGTTAACCCTATAACCAAGCCTAGCCCCTCAACCACTTGTCATTAGTGATATCTACAATTCTGCTCACACAGAAATTGCACCTTTTCAGGGGGTACATTGTCAGGAAGCTTCGCACCAATCCATTACTAGATTCGCACTATCCCTAGGCTACAACTTGCTACAAAGTTGGTCTTATCAGTTCAGGCTGCTGCTGAAAGTAAGACAATACAACACACAAGCTTCAGTCGTTTTGACCGTGAAGCGCATCTTCTTGTGATGAAACACAGTAAATTACCGAGTTCTATTAAGAAGCCAGTGCTTTTAAGTGAAGGGCATATCGGGCATTGCCCGATATGTCGGTCCCAAGTTTTATTTTCCTAAATTGCGGTTTCCCGCTCACGTTGTACACCTTTAAAAGGTATGTGATCATAGTGAAAATCTGAGGCAGCGGTGCTGCCTCAATACTTGTTTCCTTACTGCTGTTTCCAGCGGGTGGTTTAATGGTGAGGAACTCTTGGGAGAGCGCTATCTTTACATCCTCGGGTGATAGCTAGGGCAGTTATATCTTCTGATATTTCTGCCCACCTTAGTGATTAACACCAAGGAACGGTCAAATGCGACCCTTGTCGCATCACATCATGCCGCCCATACCACCCATGCCGCCCATATCAGGCATTGCTGGGCCATCTTTCTTTGGTAGCTCAGTCACCATTGCTTCCGTAGTGATCATCAGACCTGCAACTGAAGCAGCGAATTGTAGTGCACTACGAGTAACTTTAGTTGGATCCAAGATACCCATCTCGATCATATCGCCATATTCACCCGTTGCAGCGTTGTAACCGTAGTTACCTTCACCAGCACGAACATTATTAGCAACCACCGAATCTTCTTCGCCAGCATTTTTAACGATTTGACGAATAGGGGCTTCCATTGCACGAAGCGCAAGGCGGATACCGACGGTTTGATCTTCATTGTCACCTTCAAGGCCCGCTACTTTAGCGGCAGCACGAATTAGTGCAACACCACCACCCGCAACAACACCTTCTTCAACCGCAGCGCGAGTCGCGTGTAGCGCATCTTCTACGCGGTCTTTCTTCTCTTTCATTTCAACTTCAGTGGTTGCGCCGACTTTGATTACTGCTACACCGCCAGCCAATTTAGCAACGCGCTCTTGCAGTTTCTCTTTGTCGTAATCTGATGTTGCATCTTCAATTTGTTGACGAATTTGCACTACGCGGCCTTTGATAGCTCCTTCTTCACCAGCACCATCAATAATGGTGGTGTTTTCTTTGGTGATAGAAATACGTTTTGCTTGGCCAAGATCTTCCAGCGTCACTTTTTCAAGTTCAAGACCAATCTCTTCAGAGATAACGGTACCACCAGTTAGAATAGCAATGTCTTGTAGCATTGATTTACGACGGTCACCAAAACCAGGCGCTTTAACCGCAGCAACTTTAACGATACCACGCATATTGTTAACAACGAGAGTGGCTAACGCTTCGCCTTCGACATCTTCCGCAACAATCAGTAATGGACGAGACGCTTTGGCGACGCCTTCAAGCGCAGGCAGTAATTCACGGATGTTAGAAATTTTCTTATCAACCAACAGAATGAATGGGTTGTCTAAGTCAACGCTACCCGCTTCTTGGTTGTTAATGAAGTAAGGAGATAGGTAACCGCGATCAAATTGCATACCTTCCACAACATCAAGCTCATCTTGTAGACCTTGACCTTCTTCAACCGTAATAACGCCATCACGGCCAACTTTTTCCATTGCTTCAGCAATGATATTACCCACGCTTGAATCAGAGTTTGCAGAAATAGTACCCACTTGAGCGATGGCTTTGGTGTCTGCACATGGTGCTGATAGGTTTTTCAACGCTTCAACGGCAGCAACAACGGCTTTATCAATACCGCGTTTCAAATCCATTGGATTCATACCCGCAGCGACAGCTTTCAAGCCTTCAGTAATGATCGCTTGTGCTAATACGGTTGCGGTTGTCGTACCGTCACCAGAAGCATCATTGGCTTGTGAAGCGACTTCTTTTAGCATTTGTGCGCCCATGTTCTGGAATTTGTCTTCCAGTTCAATTTCACGCGCAACGGACACACCATCTTTAGTGATAACTGGAGCACCAAACGATTTGTCTAATACTACGTTACGACCTTTAGGGCCAAGAGTCACTTTTACCGCGTCAGCGAGAACATTAACGCCTTCAAGCATTTTAATGCGTGCATCGTTACCAAATTTAACGTCTTTAGCAGCCATGTTTCATTTCCTTTTCTTAATTCTGTTTTAATCAATCGTTTTTGAATCAGAGCAAAAATTACTCAATGCTTACTCTTACTCGACAATCGCCATGATGTCGTTTTCAGATAGAATCAACACTTCTTTGCCATCGATCTTTTCTGTTTTGGTACCGTAACCTTCAGAGAAGATAACAGTATCACCCACTTTTACATCCAGCGCTTGAACCGAACCATTCTCAAGGATACGGCCTTTACCCACAGCTAATACTTTGCCACGAGTGGATTTTTCTGCCGCTGAGCCCGTTAGAACAATGCCACCAGCAGACTTAGATTCAACTTCTTGGCGTTCAACGATAACTCGGTCGTGTAATGGACGAATGTTCATCGGTCGTCTCTCCTGATTTTATTTTCTATGAGGTTAATGAAAAGGCTGATTACTCAGCTTGTGACTGTTATGTGGGGGAGAAAGCCAACAATCCCAAGGGGGAAGAATAAAAAAAACGTGATTTAGTTAACAAATTTATCGAGAAAAGATTCAACGCCCAAGGAAACGATCGATCAACAACGATCCATAGGATCAAGAATTGCAGACTCAACGGTCATCCAGCGCGACGTTCAGTGAGGATTCTATTCTCAGGCGATTGTAAATCCTTTGCTTTATTAAGAGGCTTATCCATAATAGACAGAGTAATTAAAGAGGAAAACCATGAAGACCATCGAGCGGATTTTACACACCATCAAACGAGAAGGTGCTGTCACAGCAAAACAAGTGGCAAATGATCTGCACATTACCACCATGGGGGCTCGACAGCATTTACAAAGCTTAGAAGATGAGGGGATCCTGATTTTCTATGATGTCAAAGTCAAAGTCGGTCGCCCGACTCGTCATTGGTCGCTAACCAAAAAAGGACATGATCAGTTTGCGGACCGACATGGTGAGCTAACGATTCAAATGATCGACGCGGTTGAACATCTATTTGGTCAAGATGGCTTAGCCAAAGTCACCGCTGAACGAGAAGCGCATACACTGCAACATTACCAACAAGCATTAATAGCCTGTAATGATTTAGCAACTAAATTACAGACCTTAGTCAAATTGCGTGAGCAAGAAGGCTATATGGCTGAACTAGAACGTACAGAATGGGGCTATTTATTGATTGAAAATCACTGCCCTATCTGTCGAGCGGCTAAACGCTGCCCCGCTCTCTGCGTCTCCGAACTGAATGTGTTTAAGCAGCTACTTGGCCCAGAGTGTCATATCGAACGTAGCGAGCACATTATTGAAGGCCAGCACCGCTGCGCTTATCGTATCCAACCTGTCTCAGCACATCTTTGAGCGCCGTAGCCGATTTTCTGTTTCAATAATGAGAATGGCGTGATTCTCTTCTCATTATTTTGATCTGTTATCTATACTGATCATTAAGTCATTAGGAGGCATGGCCTGTAACAAGTAAACACGTGGTGAGCTTCAACCAACCAACAAGTTCAGCAACGCTATTTGCTTTCGGGTCACCTCTTCATCCGCCATGATTTACCTCATGGCATGGTACTCATAGAAGATAAGGTGCACTCAATGTCTCGATCACCCAGTCCTATCCAAGTTATCCCCTCTTTTGATGAGTTAGTATTGCTAGCAGAGCAAAATCCTGAAGCGTTTAGCTCGTTGAAACAATCGCTCTGTGATGAATTGATTGATTCTGCTTCCGTTATCATGCAAGAGCGATTACGCGCCCAGCAAAACCATATTGATCGCATACTGAGCCGCTGTAAAAATCCTCACCATGCAAATGTCAAACTGATGCAGGAACTGAGTGTACAAATGATCAAGTTTCGAGGTGCTTTAGAAGGTGATAGCCAACCAACCACCTCGGCACAAATTATCCCTTTTCAAGCTCGCCACGATGATTGGCGCTAGGAATTCGTTGTATGGGGGGATTTGCCAAAACGATTATCGGTCACTTTACCCGCAAGAAAACCACATTCGACTAAAATCCAACTTCCGCAGCCCAATGCAAGTAACGCAAGGGCGGTTTCCCACCAATTGGGAGTGGTCGCCATCGTTGTTTCCCCAACAGGCATACCCATTCGCCCGACCAACAACGGTAAATTCAATAACAACCACAAACTCGACTTATCGCGATCATGCCAGCGCTTAGCGGTTACCGCTAAATCTGGCAATAAGAGCCCAAGCAGTAATAATGGCCAAAGATAGGCCGCAAAGCTCGGCAACCAGCGACTCACTGTTAACATGAAAACAATAATGGTCAAATAATAACCGAGATTCCATAACCAATAGGTTTGGCGACCAATCCGGCCATGGAAAGAAAACAACAATTGGGTTAATGGCATTACTTACTCACTCAATAAATAATTTTCTGAAAACTATCTTTGTCCATATCACGCACATTGATCGTTAATGAATGAACCTGACTCGCTTGCTCAGCGAGTACGGCCATTAACTGGCGAGAAAGCTCACGTTTTTGTTGGCCACTGCGTCCATCGAGTAATTCAAAGCTGAGATGGATAAAGTCGACACTATCGCCCTGTTCACCAATCAACCAATGATGACAACGCAAAGTGCGAGATTTGATCGAGGCGGTTTCAAATAACCCACTGTCTATCGCTACTTGATGTAAATCTTCCAGTAATCCTTGGATGTTGACTCGTTCCTCAACAGAATTTGAATACTCTAAGACTAAATTTGGCATGAAAACTCCCTGTCTATCACTCTCGATGATTCATTTGCCACGATAGCAAAAATGATTCCCCTTAATATCACTCTCGTCAGCTTAACGCACTATGGGCAAGACAGAAAAGAGGATCCAAGAAAGTCATGACCCTAATCATGATCTATGCGCTTTTATCTGTTATATTCTTTGCCAGTCGTTCTTTTTTTATCAATTAAATTGGAGATATTCCTATGCGTCGTCCTGTTGTGATGGGTAACTGGAAACTTAACGGTAGCAAAACTATGGTGACTGAGCTACTGAATGGCCTGAATGCTGAGCTAGAAGGTGTAAACGGTGTTGATGTGGCTGTCGCTCCACCAGCGCTATACCTCGATCTTGCTGAGCGTTTAATCAAACAAGGTGGCAACAAAATCATTCTTGGTGCACAAAATACTGACCTAAATAACAGCGGTGCTTTTACCGGTGATATGTCTCCAGCGATGTTAAAAGACTTCGGCGCCACTCACATCATCATTGGTCACTCTGAGCGTCGTCAATACCATCATGAATCTGACGAATTTGTCGCTAAGAAATTTGCATTCTTAAAAGAGAACGGTCTAACACCAGTGTTCTGTATCGGTGAATCAGAAGCACAAAATGAAGCAGGCGAAACCGAAGCGGTTTGTGCGCGCCAAATTGATGCCGTGATCAATGCTTACGGCGTAGAAGCACTAAACGATGCGATCATCGCTTATGAACCCATCTGGGCAATCGGTACTGGTAAAGCAGCAACAGCGGATGACGCACAGCGTATCCATGCTTCTATTCGTGCTCACATCGCCGCGAAAAGCCCTGCCGTTGCCGAGCAGGTGATCATTCAATACGGTGGCTCAGTGAAAGCAGAAAATGCAGAAGCTTACTTCTCACAACCAGACATTGATGGCGCTTTAGTTGGCGGTGCGGCACTGGATGCGAAGAGCTTTGCTGCAATCGCGAAAGCAGCCGCTAAAATGAAAAATGCTTAACGATTATCAATAAGTTATCTCAAGGCCAGCCATGCTGGCCTTATTTTTATCGCCAAGTTCATCGCTAGTACCCGATCCTGATATAGAGTATCCTAGCCCCTCTTGCACTTTCTATTCGCTGATTCACCATGCACGATAAACACGGCTTGTTGTCCGCCCCTATCCCCCAAGTACTGCGCCAAATGACGCTGCCAATGACGGTAGGGATGATCGCTATCTTACTGTTTAACTTAGTCGATACCTTTTTTATTTCGTTGCTCGGTACTCAAGCACTAGCCGCCATCAGCTACACCTTTCCGGTCACCTTCGCCGTCAACTGTATCACCATGGGGATTGGCGTTGGACTCTCTACCTGTATTGGCCGTTTATTAGGTCAAGGAGAAACCAAGCAAGCGGCGCGCCTGACTAGCCATGGTTTGTTATTGGCCGTGGTCCTGGTACTGTGCGCCTCCTTCATCGGTGTTCTTACTATCGACCCACTATTTCGTTTACTCGGCGCACAAGCTGAACTGCTCCCCTTGATTAACCAGTATATGCAAATTTGGTATCTGACCATTCCTTTACTGGTGATCCCCATGGCGGGCAATAGCGCCATTCGCGCTACCGGAGACACTAAAACTCCCGCCAAAATCATGTTATTGGCGGGAGTCATCAATGGCGTACTCGATCCATTATTGATTTTTGGCTATGGCCCCTTTCCAGAATTAGGCATACAAGGGGCAGCGATTGCCAGCGCCTGCTCTTGGCTCGGCGCGCTAATCGGCTCACTGTATATTTTAGCTCGACGTGACAAGCTGCTTGCTCGAGCTAATTTGAAAATGCTTAATCGTGACTGGCGACAAATTTTAACCATTGGCACCCCAGCGGCGCTATCGAGTGCGATGAATCCATTATGTGGTGCCGTGTTAATGATCATGCTTTCCCAACATGGCACCGCAGCCGTCGCGGCTTATGGTGCCGCACAGCGTATTGAATCGATTTTAATCTTGGTATTAATGTCGCTCACTTCTGCCTTAACGCCATTCATGGCACAAAACTTAGGGGCCGATAATCCACAGCGCAGCTTTGAAGGGTTATTTGTTGGCCTGCGTTTTGCCGTGGTTTTTCAGTTCTTGATTTTTATCATGATGGTGCCATTGAGCATTCCGCTAGCGGCATTGTTTTCACAAGAGCAAAGCGTGCGTGACTTACTGTGGTACTACTTACTGATTGTCCCTATCAGTTATGGCTTTCAAGGTATCGTGATGATGTTGGTTTCGGCGTTGAACGCCCTTCATCAACCGCTAAAAGCATTTCAATGGAGCGTAATGCGTCTTTTCATCTTTACTTTACCTGCGGCTTGGCTTGGGGCGTATTGGTATGGTGTGATCGGATTGTTTATCGGCATCGCTTTAGGCAATATTATGGGCGGTTTGCTTGGCTACCTATATGCGTTACGGCTACGTCAACGAATACTGTCGATAACAAACTAACCTGAGATCTGGTTAAGCCAGAACTAAGCAATTACTCTCTAACAGCTCAAACTCTTGAGCTGTTAGATCTAGACTGGGCTTTTTATCCCTCAAGCAGTACGCGATTAATCCGCCCAACAGATTC
>NZ_VHSI01000017.1:0-65451 GCF_013048705.1 Vibrio sp. A11
TTTGCCATTTGCTTCCTTCAGATTTCACCTCACGATGAACACCCTTGCATAGGCTAACGGTTCCCGCTCGACTGAGCCCGTAGAGGACTTTCACCTCCTAGATCAACGCCATGCTCGGCGCACAAACGCAAAAAGCTGGCCTGAGCCAGCTTTTGTAGACTATGTAGGATTTAAGCGCTAACTGGCTCAGCGACCACCGCCGCTTTACGCTTAGCACCAATCGGTAATACGGTTCGGCCATATTCATTATTGATCACTTGCGCCATGGCAAAATAAATCGCGCTCGCACCGCAGAAAATACCTTCAAAACCAGCAATCGTACCAATCAGCTCACTACCGGTAAAATCACGCAGCGCCAGTAAAGCAAACAAGATAGTTAACGAACCAAACACCACTTGTTTAGCGACTGGGTAGCACAGTGAACCAATAAACATAAAGCCAGTAAAAATGCCCCACAACGTTAAATACCAGCCCATAAAATGAGCCGGGCTGGCTGGCAGTCCCATATATGGCATCACCAATAAACCCACTAAGGTTAACCAAAATAAACCGTATGAGGTAAACGCAGTGGTACCAAAAGTATCGCCGCGTTTAAAGCACATGATGCCAACAATCACTTGGCTAAGGCCACCATAAAAGATCCCCATTGCCAAAATCATTGAATCAATAGGAAAGAAACCAGCATTATGGATATTAAGTAGAATTGTTGTCATACCAAAACCCATCAAGCCAAGCGGCGCAGGGTTAGCAAGTTGCGTCGACATTCACATTACCTTCAAAAATGTTAATAAAAAATTACGCGCGAAGTTTAGTGAACAAGTCGTCAAAAAGGAAAAACCATTAATGAAAACTTAGATTACACTTATACACTTTTTGTTACATGTAAAAATAGATAGCCAAAGTCCTTGAAATAAAAGGTTATTGGGTAAGTAAGTGCGTTTCCATGAACATAGCTATACGATGTGATGTGTGATGTGTGATGTGTGATGTGATAAGTACCAACGAACGTAGCCACTTCAAGTAGTAAGGGATGATATCCCTGATTTCCCTGATTACTCAGAGACGGGCAGTCAAGGATGGAGCTGACGTCTAATCATCGACCAGTCTCCGTCCTCAATTCATGACCGAGAATAACTCAGCTTAAGTCATTTTAGCCCTCTGGTTCGGCGGCTTGAGCTGAGGATGAGCCGCGAGTTAGCAAGGTAAAGCAAGCTTGTGCAATTAATACAAACGTAAACGGCAGTGCCCCTGCGATGGCAATCTGTTTATTGAGATCAACATCGTTAATCGTAACCAAGGCAATCGCTAAAGTGACCACAATCACTGACCAACTGATCTTACTGGTCAAACGTTGATCATTGGTCAGCATGCCAGCGGCATAGATAGCCGAATCAGCACTTGAAATAACAAACGTTAGTAACAATACCAGCGCCACTATCGCTAATAGATTGCTCGCAGGAAGATGAGAGAAAAACACGAATAAGCCTTTGGTGTAATCATCACTCACTGCTGTGATGACTTCTTGTAGATAAAGACTATCGAATATTGCACCAGCAAAGCCAGAGAACCACAAAACAGAAGCAAGTGTAGGGATCAGCACGGTACAACACAAAAATTGTCGAATACTTCGTCCGCGGCTAATGCGAGCAATAAATGGCCCAACAAACGGCGTCCACGCTATCCACCAAACCAGATAAATCACCGTCCAATTTTGACTCCAGCTTTTATTTTCTCCCAGAGCACCGAACGAGACTTGCGGTAGAATGTTGATATAAGTGACTAAAGAACTCAATAGACGCTGGATAACCGCTAAGGTATCAACATAAACAAACACCACGGCAAATAAAACCAACATGAGCAAGACGTTAAAACGGCTGAGTTGCTTAATGCCTTTTTGTAAGCCTAACGCACTTGATGCAGTAAATAACACGCCAAGTAACACCGTCAAACCAATCCGCAATACGGTTAAATCCCCTTGATAACCACTAACACTACGTATCCCTTGCTCAACCAGTGCCATGGTATTAGCCAACACACCAGCAATCCCAAATAAAATCGCCAATACTGCAATTAGGTCAATGTTGGATAACCACCCCGCTTTATTGTGACCAACAAATGACGCACTGACTCGCATCGGTCTTTTTTGTACATAAGCTAGCCACGCCATCATCAAGCCAGCGAGGGCATACAAACTCCAAGCATGAATTCCCCAGTGAAAATAAGTTAAGGCTAAAGCGAGATCTTTTTGATCGCCTTGATAATCGATACTTGGCAGATGATTAAAATGGAAAATCGGCTCCGCAACGCCCCAAAAAATTAACCCCGAACCCATCCCGGTGGTAAAGAGCATGATTAACCACGTCGTAAAAGAAAACTCTGGCTGACCATCACCGAGTGTTTTTTTACCGATTGGACTAAAACAAAGTACGACGCACAAGACAACAGCCAAGCTGGAAAGAAGGATAATTTGATCGTCAAACTGCTCAATACTCCATTGGGTTAATTGAGCAAGTTTAGCCACGCTGATGCTAGGAAAAGCGACAAAAAAAACCGCAATCAAAGCGGCAAAAAAATCAGGCGGTGGGAAGGTTGTGGTAAAAAAGTCATGAATATCAGGTATCAGTCAGTCAATCGGCATGACCTAATACGCAATTAATCCGCTAATAGGTCATCAGAAACCATTGTTAAGTACGATCCCAAAACCATGCTGAGAATATACAAAAACCGTGGCATATGTTGACCTAGCTTAACACAATTTATTTTCATTTTTGCAACCTTGATGCTCCTCTCCTGCCTTTTATCGAGAAAAGCAGCAGGCAATATGAGTTAATCTATATCGCCTGTTACTTTAAAGATAACGCTATTTATCTAGGGCTGTGTAATCGCCATCCAAGGATCACCCGCTGTTGGTACATCACCTTGCGACCACCATTTCACCTGATACACCACTCCTTGATAGGTCACACGATCACCAGCATAGTAAACCTTACTGGCTTGCCATAGCTCAGTTCCTTCAACCGGTGGTTCATCTGGCTGTTCAGGCTCGGTTGACTCTAATTGTTCTACCACCCGCACTTTAGGCCAACTGGCGTGAGACTGATAATAGTTGGTCACACACTTTTCATAATCGCCTTCAACCAGAGCTGAATAGGCGGTTTGAAAGCCGACTAAATTACACTCAAAAGAGTAACCACCGGGACGATCAGGATAATAACGCCAATTGCCGTCCCAATTGGTGTAAAGGACATCCGTTGCACCATTCAAATTTAAACTGCCATAAGGCGTTTGTTGCCAACAAGTATTCAGCTCATCAGTTTCAATCGGGATCTGATAATGCTCAGCCAAACCTTCCCAATAACGAATCCGGTTAACCGGCTGACCTTTATCTTTATTTTGCTCGCCACACTCAATTCCACCATTAATGACATTGATGGTGGTACCAAATCCATAACCAATTCCTGCATCGATTTCACGTTGAGAAGGCGTCCAAGTACGGTCGATAACGTGCAACATTGCTGGTTTAGGTGCTTGAGGGGTTAAAAAGAACCAAATCGCAGAAGCAAGGTTAAGCCAAGAGTCCGCGACTAATCCGGGATTATTCAATAATACAGAAGCATCCCCATCAAACATCACTTCTGAAAAAGCACCGTAGTTAAAATGATAAGAAAGCTGTTTGGCACCGCGACCAAAATAACCTTGTCCATCACCACACGGCCATTTCCGGTTTTGCCAGTCATTTTGTCCACATCCTGTGGTATAACCAAGTTGCCCTTCCGACCAGCCCATTTCCCGAACATGGACAAGCGCTTGCTGCCACTCTTCCAGTCCGAGTGGATTATCAGAAATATTATCTTTCGCAATATGGCCCCCGGTCTCTTGAGCAAAATGTGCAAAAGCCGTGATCACCGACTTTTTACAAATAGCATCGGCATCACGTCCATCATCATAATCACCACAAAAGGCGGGGAACTTGCCGATGGCTCTTAAAAATCGGGTATAGGTGTATTCAGGTGCGGCCATATGAGTGAGGAAATTCCACTCATGTTCAGGAAAAACCCTTTCCACCCGTTTTACATTGTCTGGATTACTCACCAACCCCGGCTCAATACTGTCGACTAAACTATTAGGTGCTGTTCGTAAAGCCTGTGACCAAATCGCATACATAGGATCCGCCGCTTTTTGCTGTTCAATGGCTTGTAACTCCACGCGAGATACCACGTATCCGGAGCTGTCGAGAGGATCGACTTGAATCGTCATTGCATAGCTTGGGAGTGCACAAATAAGACTCACCCAACAGGCCGTTTTATTGAGTATGAACATGAAAAAAATACCTCTTATTGATAAACGCCACTTTAGGATAGAGGCCATTCATCTGCTTTTAAGCAAAAACAAACGATGATAAGACGGTTTTGCGAGGCATTAGCGATCATCCTACACCTATGTTGCATGGTGACATTTTTCTTGGAAGCACCACGACAAATGTGGCCCAATAAAAAACCTCAGGCAGAACCTGAGGTTTGATAAACAGTAAACTCAAAAAACCAATACTGGGAAATCATTCCCACTCGAATATCAATGAGCAGAAAATAAATCTATATAACAGCTAGTTAGAAAGGAGACTATTAACGATACCATCATCTGTACCATGCGCAGAATTTTTTTGATTTTTTGCTGATCGTCGACGTATTTTATAACATTCCAAACTTATACCATAGTAGCTTGTTCCGTAGCCCCTTTACGACTACCAACCATCAAAGCAAGACTTAGCAGCGTAATTAATGAAGCAGATAAATAAAGCGTACTAATATTCCAATGGTCTAAAATTCCTGCTCCTAATACGGCCCCCATACCAAGAGCGCCATTGAAAATAGCAGCATAAATAGCTGAAGCTGGTAATGCATCGTCTTTAGCTAATCGGATGATCCATGTTTGAAGACCAACGAATAGTATCGCAACACCAAGGCCCCATCCGGAGACGATCAGTAGTGTAATTATTTTACTGTTAACAGTCGGAAGACTAATTAACATCAAACACAACGAAATAAGTAGAAGCCCTGTGCTAAGGACTCTCTTTAAGTAGTTGTCTATATACATTCCACACATGAAGTTACCAACTATACCAGCAACACCAAATGTCAACAGACAGATAGAGATCCAACTGTTTGGCAGGGCAATCACTGAAGAAAGTAACACCTCAATATAAGTAAATGCAGCAAAGTGTGAAACGATACCACAAACCGCAATGAGGTAGACGATTCTCAACTTCGAATTTCGAAACACAGAGAAGAGTTGACCCCTTCCCAAACGCGGTGTACCTGATACATGCGGAAGGCTTAGAGCCAGAGTTAATGCCGTAACAACAGATAATATTGCTAAAAGTAAAAATGATGATCGCCAGCCAGCATCAGAGCTTATCCAATTAATCAGTGGGACACCTAAAACACTCGCGGTTGAAACGCCGCCGAAAATAATGGCAGTGGCTTTCCCCACGCTACTTTCTGAGACCAGCTGTGCGCCCAAAGTGCCAATCATTGCCCAGAAAGCACCATGAGCAAGAGCACCGACAAGCCTGGCAGCTAGCAATACGCTAAAACTATGACTGACAGCTGCCACACCATTAGACAGCCCCAATAATAGCATCAGTCCGACTAACAATGGTCGACGGGGTAAATGGCTAATCATCATGACTGAAATTAAAGCGGCAGCGGCACCAAGCCATGCATACAAAGTAACCACTAACCCTGTAGAACTAGCACTCTGCTGCATATCCTGTGCAATCGAAGACAACATACCTATTGGTGCTAACTCAGTAGCAACAACCGTAAATGACGCAATACCAAGCATAAAAACAGCGACCCAGCTGCGCCAATTTGTGTGGTTTAACGGGCTCAAGCGTTCACTCCTTTCATACCTTCAGTTGTATAACGCTCCCCTGCGGGCTGAAATTCTCGCACTGCTGATTCAATGCGGGCCAAATCGGCTGCCGTTAATACGACATCAGGAGCTCCCAAATTATCAATCAAATGCTTCATTTTCTTTGTACCCGGAATAGGTACGATGTCAGGTCCCTGTGCTAATAACCATGCCAATGCAATTTGTGCCGAAGAGCATGACTTACTACTGGCCATGCTAGCAACCACCTCTGTTAGCGGCCGATTTGCTCTTAGGTTATCAGGCGTGAATCTCGGTAATGATTGTCTTGCATCTTCAGGAGTAAAGTCACTGTCAGGCGTAATATTCCCTGTCAAAAAACCACGCCCTAATGGAGAATAAGGAACAAAACCAATACCTAATTCTCTACAAGTTGGCAAAACATCTTGCTCCACATCACGGGTCCACAGTGAATACTCGGTCTGCACGGCACTAATTGGATGAACAGCATGCGCTTTTCTCAGTGTACTTGCGCTGACCTCAGATAAGCCAATATTTGCAACTTTCCCCTCCTTAACCAATTGAGACAACGTAAAAACGGTTGTTTCTATAGGCACATTAGGATCTAATCGATGGATATAGTATAAGTCGATGCATTCAACACCTAAGCGGCGTAGTGAACTCTCGCAAGCACGACGAATATAATCTGGACTATTATCAATTACTCGTTGGTACTCCCCAGGACGACGCACAATTCCACACTTAGTCGCAACTTTAATTTCAGCACGGCTTTCTTTCAAAAACTCCCCAAGTAGCTGCTCGTTATGATAATGGCCATAAGTATCTGCGGTATCTAAAAAAGTGCAGCCAAGATCAATAGCTTTATGGAGTACCGACTTGGATTCGGCGTCATTTCTGGGCCCATAAAATTCACTCATGCCCATACAGCCTAACCCTATCTCGGAGACTTCAAGACTTTGACCTAATACACGTTTCTTCATAATTAATATCCCTTGGTTTACGTTGAGATATTCATTATGCTTTCCGAAAGTGGAGATTTATATGCACACAAACTGCAATCAGTTTTCCGAAAATGGAAACAAGAACACCCCCCCGTCTTTGAATTGGGATGATGCCAGGATATTTCTCGCCATCGCTAGAGAAGGCACATTAAGTCGCGCAGCAAAACGATTAAATTTGGGGATTGCCACCACTTCTCGACGTTTAGAACGTCTGGAGTCTGCTCTACAGACTCGCTTATTTACGCGTGATCAACAGGGCTATACATTAACCGATGAAGGCAGAGATCTGATTTCACCGGCTGAAGCCCTAGAGCAAGCTGGCTTTGCTTTTGGAGATGCTACGTATCGTAATAATGATGAAGTGATGGGTCATGTACGCCTGGCAACAGCGCAAGGATTGGCCGATTATCTAATTATTCCAGCCATGCCAAAACTTATTGCGGCTCATCCAAATTTAACCATGGAGATAGTCACGGGCGTGTCCACAGTTAACCTACACCGACGCGATGCTGACATTGCCTTGCGTATGGTAAGACCGGAACGGGGTAATGTGAGTATCCGCCGACTAGGCACACTAGGGTTTGGGCTTTACGCCTCACAAGACTACGTAAACAATAGAAAGCGCTCAGACACCACTAGCTTATCTTTCGAACATGATGATTTCATAGGGTGGTCTGAAATGCAGCAAAATTTGCCAGCAGCACAATGGTTAACAAAAATGTTAAGAGGAAAACCTTGTCGCTTAATCACAACCAGTCTGTCAGCACAAATGAGCGCTGTAGAAGCAGGAATTGGAATGGCTATACTCCCTCATTTTATTTCTAAGAAAAAAAACTTGGTTTGTGTCCAAGGTGATGTGGGTTGTGATCAGCCTATTTGGTTGGCTATTCACTCAGATTTGGCACACTCACGTAGAGTTAGGGCTGTTGTCGATTTCCTAGATATGCTTATCTCTGAAAACCAACTATCATTATCCCTATAAAAAAATGCCAGTCAGTAATACTGACTGGCATTTTTATTTTATAAGGACTTGGTTAGTTTTTACAACTAAGCCTATTCCCACTCAATAGTCGCGGGTGGCTTACCGGAGATGTCATACACCACGCGAGAAATACCACTCACTTCATTGATAATACGGTTGGAAACCTTACCCAAAAATTCATAAGGTAAGTGAGCCCAATGGGCAGTCATGAAATCGATCGTTTCTACTGCGCGTAGTGACACAACCCAGTCGTATTTACGGCCATCACCCATTACACCAACAGAGCGTACTGGTAAGAAAACGGTAAACGCTTGCGATACTTTATTGTACAAATCCGCATTGTGCAGCTCTTCAATAAAGATAGCGTCAGCACGACGTAGCAAATCGCAATACTCTTTCTTCACTTCACCGAGGACTCGCACACCAAGACCTGGACCTGGGAATGGGTGGCGGTATAGCATGTCGTAAGGTAGACCTAACTCAAGACCAATTTTACGTACTTCGTCTTTAAACAGTTCACGTAATGGTTCCACTAAGCCCATTTCCATATCATCCGGTAAACCACCGACGTTATGGTGTGATTTAATCACATGCGCTTTACCAGTCTTAGAGGCGGCTGACTCAATCACATCCGGATAAATCGTGCCTTGCGCTAACCATTTAGCGTTTTTCAATTTCTTGGCTTGCTCATCAAAAACATCAACAAACACATGTCCGATCGTCTTACGCTTTTCTTCTGGATCGGCTTTGCCTTCTAAGGCGGCGAGGAAACGCTCTTCAGCATCGACTTTGATGATGTTTAGGCCAAATTTATTGCCAAACATATCCATCACTTGCTGACCTTCGTTCAAGCGCAGTAAGCCATTATCGACAAACACACAAGTCAGACGTTCACCAATCGCGCGGTGTACCAGCATAGCGACAACCGATGAGTCAACGCCACCAGATAAGCCAAGGATCACTTCATCATCACCGACTTGCTCTTTAATCCGAGCAATCGCATCTTCAATGATCGATTCAGACGTCCATAAACGTTCACAACCACAAATATCGAGTACGAAATTCTCGAGCATTTTGAGGCCATGTTTGGTGTGCGTCACTTCTGGATGGAACTGAACTCCGTAGTATTTTTTCTCTTCATTGGCCATGGCTGCGTATGGGCAGGTCTCGGTTTCACCAATTTTTACGAAGTCGGCTGGAATTTCCACCACTTTATCACCGTGGCTCATCCACACATCTTGAATCGCTTCAAGATCGTTAAATAACGCCGATTGACCAGAAACCGTAACTTGCGCATAGCCAAACTCGCGCTCGGTAGAGGTAGCTACGCGGCCACCCAACTGCTCAGCCATCGTTTGCATGCCATAGCACACACCGAATACCGGCACGCCTGAGTCAAATACATATTGAGGCGCGCGTGGCGAATTAAGCTCAGTTACGCTTTCAGGACCACCAGACAGAATAATGCCGTCTGGGTTAAATTCGCGAATGTCCGCTTCTTCGACATCCCAGCTCCACAACTCACAGTAAACACCAATTTCACGTACACGGCGTGCAACTAATTGAGTGTATTGTGAACCAAAGTCTAAAATAAGGATTCGTTGATCATGAATGTTCTTGGTCATAGTTAAGCAGTCTTATCAGCTAAATTAAGAAACGGAGGCGAGTCTACTCGCCTCTCAGAATGGCATCAAGGAAAAAAGCAAACGTTTACGTTTAGCTCATTCGATAGTTAGGTGCTTCTTTAGAAATTTGTACGTCATGGACATGAGACTCTTTCATGCCAGCTCCAGAGATACGAACAAATTGTGCTTGAGTACGCAAGGTTTCAATATCTGGTGAGCCAGTTAAGCCCATGCATGAACGTAACCCGCCCATCTGCTGATGAACAATCTCTTTTAATAGACCTTTGTAAGCGATACGACCTTCAATACCCTCAGGGACTAATTTGTCTGCCGCATTATCGGTTTGGAAATAACGATCAGAAGAGCCTTTTGACATCGCACCTAAAGAACCCATGCCACGATAAGCTTTGTAAGAACGGCCTTGATAGAGGATAACCTCTCCTGGGGCTTCTTCGGTGCCAGCAAACATTGAACCCACCATGACACAAGATGCGCCTGCAGCAATCGCTTTAGAAATATCGCCCGAGAAGCGAATACCACCATCAGCAATCACAGGAATGCCATATTGATTAGCGACTTCTGCAGCATCAGCAATGGCGGTGACTTGCGGAACACCCACACCAGTGACGATACGCGTAGTACAGATAGAACCTGGGCCAATACCAACTTTAACGGCACTAACACCCGCTTCAATCAGTGCTCGGGCACCTTCGGCGGTCGCCACGTTGCCACCAATAATACCAAGATCAGGGTAAGCGGCGCGTGTTTCACGAATCCGTTGCAATACGCCTTCTGAATGGCCATGAGACGAGTCAATCAGCAGTACATCAACACCGGCTTCAACTAAGGCTTTAACGCGCTCTTCATTTCCCGGAGCAGCGCCAACGGCAGCGCCGACTCGTAGACGTCCTTGAGAATCTTTGCATGCATGAGGTTTACTTTCTGCTTTGTGGAAATCTTTGGCGGTGATCATGCCTTTTAATTGAAACTCATCATTAACCACCAGAATTTTCTCAACGCGCGCTTTATGCATCCGCTCTTGAACTTCTTGGCCTGAAGCACCCTCTTTCACCGTCGCCAGACGATCTTTCGGAGTCATCACATCAGAGACTAACTTAGTTAAATCGGTTACAAAGCGCACGTCACGCCCAGTAATGATCCCAACCAGTTCGTTGTTCTCAGAGACAACAGGGAAGCCGGCAAAACCGTGTTTCTCGGTCAATGCCATGACATCAGCAATCGTTGCTTGAGGACGAACGGTGACAGGATGAGTAACCACGCCGGCTTCAAAGATTTTTACTTGGTGAACTTGTTCCGCTTGCTGTTCTATCGACATATTTTTATGGATAAAACCAAGGCCACCTTCTTGTGCAAGTGCGATTGCTAGGCGAGCTTCTGTTACTGTATCCATAGACGCAGAAATCATAGGGATGTTGAGCGTAATGTTTTTGGTAAGTCGAGTGCGAAGATCGGCTGTATTGGGGAGGACAGTAGAGTGTGCAGGGACGAGGAGAACATCGTCGAAGGTCAGAGCTTCTTTAGCAATTCTTAGCATTTGCAATATCTCACAACGTGAAGGTTAAGAGTAATAAATCGCTTTATCGTTTCGCATAATAAAGAGATTTAGATTTGATATTGCGGACGGATTATACGCCCAGAGCAATCGCTTGACCACTCATTTTTTAATTTTTTATTTGCAATTACCCCCTTGATATGTATTATATTGCCGCTAATTTCCATACTTATGTCTGGCCAAATTAGCGGTGCCCTCCTTGACTAATCCAAATATCTACACGGTTTCTCGTCTTAATGCTGAAGTCAGATTGTTACTTGAAAATGAAATGGGCATCGTCTGGCTGATCGGTGAGATCTCTAACTTCTCTGCGCCCGTATCCGGTCATTGGTACTTGACCCTGAAAGACAGTCGCGCTCAAGTCAAATGCGCGATGTTCAAAGGTAATAACCGTTCCGTTTCTTTTAAGCCCCAAAATGGCCAACAAGTGTTAGTCAAAGCTAGGCTCTCTTTGTATGAGCCTCGTGGTGATTATCAAATTATCATTGAAAGTATGCAGCCTGAAGGCGACGGACGGCTACAACAAGAGTTTGAACAACTCAAAATGCAACTGGCCGCAGAAGGGTTATTTGCGCAATCACTCAAAAAACCACTTCCCGAACACCCGCGCTGTGTGGGCGTGATCACCTCAAAAACCGGAGCTGCTCTGCACGATATTTTGCAGGTGCTGAAACGCCGCGATCCAAGTCTGCCAATCATTATTTACCCGACCATCGTCCAAGGCAATGAAGCGGCGATAAGTATCGCTCAAGCGATTGGTTGTGCGAATTCTCGCGCAGAATGTGATGTGTTGATCGTCGGCCGCGGCGGCGGTTCACTGGAAGATCTCTGGTGTTTTAACCATGAAATTGTGGCGAGAACGATAGCGGCAAGTCAAATCCCGATCATCAGTGCAGTCGGCCATGAAGTGGATGTCACTATTGCTGATTTTGTTGCCGATATGCGCGCGCCAACGCCGTCTGCTGCAGCTGAACTGGTAAGTCGAGACAATAGCAATAAAAAACAGTCATTTAATCAAAAACAACACCAACTCACCAATAGCATTCGCTATTACTTTGCCCAGCAAAAAAATCAGTTACAACAGTTGCAACACCGATTGGATAAACAACACCCAGCTCACCGTTTGCAGCGACAGCGTCAACAATTGGATGAACTCACCTTACAATTGACACAAGCGATGCAACGGCGTTTGATGTTATTAGCCAAAGGCGTCAGCCAACAGCAGTATCGCTTACAGCTTCGCTCTCCAGAAAAACAACTCAGTGCACAAAAGCATCAGTTGATGATGAGCCAACATCAGTTGCGTAAAGCAATGGAGCGTCAATTACTCGACGCACAGCATCGTTATGCCCGCTTAGTGGATAAACTCAATACCGTCAGTCCACTCGCCACCCTCTCTCGTGGCTACTCAATTACCCAAAATGAACGCGGTGAAGTGATCCACAGTAAAGACCAAGTCCAAACTGGTGAAGTGATTGTTACCCGCTTAGCACAGGGTGACATTCGTTCTACTGTTAATTAATCACCATCAACAACCAGCGAGCTTGTTACTTTAGCTTTGCGAATTCAATCTGAACACGTGATTTAGACTTAAGTTCGTTGCACGAATGACAAAAATAATTCGCCGCACCACAAGCCTGAAGCTTTTCTAACTCTGCGCTACAATCTGGGCAGTGAGCTATTTTTGTATAATTTACATCACACGACGCACAGTAATAACGACCATTCCAGACCAATTCATGCGAGCATTGTGGACAACATGTTTCCATTGCAGGTTTCCTTACTGATAACGATTACTTTACCAAGACGCTACATCACCGGCAGAGCCGAAGCCGTCGATTAATCCAACACGATACTCCGACTGGTTGACAAAAAAGGTCAACAAAGGCGGCACACATCACTGCGGCTTCAAGTAGAAAAAGGGATGGCCTAGAACAGTATAAGGCAAAAAGACACCGAGCCCCTCTTCTTCAAATCGCAAGGCCCTAGCGATCATACCGCCAAGTACTCGATAGAACAAATGGGCCATTGGTGATTTCAGCCGATCTGTCTATTTACATAAAATCACGTGAATCGTTCCACTTGCTGTGCTTTGGGATCTATCATGGATCTTTTGCTTTATCTACCTTGATCAGCGATCTACCGTAAAAAGAACATTTATATCACCACACACCGAAAGCATAAGTTACATATTCTGCATTTGGATTTTAAACAGATTAAAAATCTAAATTAAAATTCACAAACCTAAATTCACAATATTTAATAAAATGATCATTATCACTAATTCTTCCTTATAAGATCCTATTTTAAGCATAGTATAACGCCATACTCAAAGAGGAAGCGTTAACTCATCCATCAAAAACCGACAAAATACAATGACGAAAAGGGATAAAAAAAGCCCAAGCTAACAGCTTGGGCTTTTTATAATATATCGACCTAGGTCTATTTTCGACGATCTTTCACCATGGTCATTAAACGCTTACGTTTACGTTCTTGAGATAACGTCAACTTGCTCACTTTGTTCTCAAATGGGTTTTCACTACTTTGGAACTGAATACGAATTGGCGTACCCATGATTTCTAATGATTTACGGTAATAGTTCATTAGATAGCGTTTATAGGAATGGGGCAGTTCATTAACCTGGTTACCATGAATAACAATGATCGGTGGGTTATAACCACCTGCGTGAGCGTACTTCAGTTTAACGCGTCGACCACGAATCAGTGGTGGCTGGTGATCATCGGTTGCCATTTTCATGATACGAGTTAATACCGAGGTTCCCACTCGTGTCGTGGCAGAACGATACGCTTCTTGTACCGACTCAAAAAGGTGACCAACTCCGGTACCATGCAGCGCCGAGATAAAGTGAATACGAGCAAAATCAACAAATCCTAAGCGGCGATCCAACTCTTTTTTCACACGCTCTTTGATATCATTGCTCAAGCCATCCCATTTGTTGATCGCAATGACCACCGAACGTCCAGCATTTAAAGTAAAACCGAGTAGGCTTAAATCTTGATCAGAGATATTTTCACGAGCATCGATCACTAATAGCACAACGTTAGCATCTTCTATCGCTTTAAGCGTTTTAACAACAGAAAATTTTTCTACCGTTTCATTGATACTTTTACGACGACGCACACCCGCGGTATCGATCAAGACATACTCACGATCGTCACGCTGCATTGGAATATAAATCGAGTCACGTGTGGTGCCGGGCATATCATAAACCACAACCCGTTCTTCACCTAAAATACGGTTAGTGAGCGTTGATTTACCTACATTAGGTCGACCGATAATGGCCAGTTTAATCGGTTGATCTTGTAACCTTTTAAATTCTGCTTCCGCTTCTTCTTCAGTGTATTCCAACTGCTCGGGCTCATCAGTATCAACAAACTCCGTCAGATCTTCTAGATTCTGTAGATCTTCGTTCATCTGCTCTGCGAGCGGATTCAACGCGCGATCGATAAGAACAGCAACGCCTCGACCATGGGCTGCGGCAATTTGGTACATCTGCGATCCCATCCCGAGCTGCCAAAATTCAGCGCAAGCCGCATCAGCATCAATACCATCGACTTTATTCACAACCAAAATCGCGTTTTTCTCAATACGACGCAAATGCTGAGCAATGGCTTCATCGGCAGAAGTTAACCCAGCACGACCATCAACCATGAACAAGACGACGTCCGCTTCGTCGATCGCCGCCAATGATTGCTGAGCCATTTTAGTTTCAACGCCTTCTTCTGTGCCATCAATACCACCGGTATCAATCACGATGAATTCGTTTTCACCTAATTTTGCTTGGCCATATTTTCTGTCGCGGGTTAAACCGGGGAAGTCCGCTACCAGTGCATCTCGTGTACGGGTGAGTCGGTTAAATAGCGTCGATTTACCTACATTTGGACGCCCAACAAGAGCAACAACAGGTATCATAACAACCTCAATAATAATTCTTTCTTATGTAATTATACTCAAATGATTTTGCTACTCGGTACAAAAGTTTAGTATGACAAACACATTTGGGTATACAAACTCAAGGTTTATTGCAGCAAAACGGCCCCTAGCTGTATACAGCCAGGAGCCGAATGTGAATTATATCACGATTTATTGAGTGATAGTCAGTTTCTTTATTTTACCATCTCGCGAGACAATCAAGTAGCCATCGTCAAGTGCAAGGGGACCGACTGCAAAACCGCTTTTACTGACGAATTGCTGAGCCACAAATTCGCCGCTATTGCGATCCAACCAGTGAAGGTATCCCTCACTATCACCAACAACTAGGTAACCATCAATCAATTTAGGCGCCGTTAACAGTCGGTGCTGTAGCTGATTATTCTGCCATAGTTCCGTCCCGCTACGTGCATCAACGGCAACGACATGATCTTTATCAGTAACTAAAAACAGACGGCGGCCATCGCTGACCATATCCGTCGTTGACGAATAATTGCGTTTCCATACCGCACTACCTGAACGCAAATCAATTGAAATTAACTGCCCATTAAAACCGATGGCGTACAAGTTAGCTCCAATGATCAATGGCGCAGCATCAACATCAACTAAGCGATCAATTTCGGTTGCGCCTTGCGGTTGACCTATCGGCTGTTGCCAAATTAATTGACCACGTTCAATAATTGCGGCGGCAAGACGACCGTTAGAGGTTCCCCAAAAAACACCACCAGAAGCGGTAACAGGCCGACTATCACCACGTAGGGTTAAGCTGGGTACTTCGGTACTGATGGTCCATTTTTGAGCGCCATTAGTACTGTCTAACGCAAGCAATATGCCTCGACTGGTATTCACAATCACTAAGTTACTGTCTGTGGCAACCGAAGCCAGTACTTCACCGGCTACATCGACACGCCAATTCAGCTCGCCCGTTTCGGCATCTAAAGCCAGGACTTGACCGTTTTCACTGCCGATAAACAGCTGATTGTAAGCGGCAACAATGCCCCCAGATAAACGCGCTGGCATATCTTGTCTTACATTAACACGCCATAATGTTTTCCCGTCATTGGGATCAAGGGCTTTGACTTCGCCATCACGACTAGCAACAAACACTTTACCATAAGCGTATTCAGGAGTCAGATTAGAGAAAAAATGACCGACTCCCCGACCAACCGAGTTACTCCAAATGGGTTGCGGTGTAAACTCACTACTCACACTAGGTAGCGGAGCCATAATGATATTTTCTTCTTCCCCAGCACATCCGCCTAACAAACCGATTACGGCCGCAGACAAAAGCACTTTGTTGAATATTTTTTTCATCAACAGATGCCCTTATCTGGCTAGATCATCGAGTTTCAGCTGTAATGTTTGGCTAGCATTACTCGATTGTTGAGCTTGTGAATAGGCTGCATAAGCCGCGTCTTTATCTCCTTTACGGAGTGCAATATCACCACGTAATTCAGCAACACGTGCAGCCCAACTTGCCTCAGTAATCGTTGTTAATTCAGCCAGCGCGGCATCAAATTGCTGCTGCTCAGCCTGCAAACGTGCAATACGAAATGCAATGACTGGGGTTAATGCTGCGTCTTTCGTCGACTTCTTAGCCCATTCAAGTTGCGCTAACGCCTCATCTAACTGCCCGGCATCGGCTTGTGCTTTAGCAAGCTGCATCGCCGCTAAAACAGCGTATTCTGATTTCTGATGATTATCGATAAAATGCTGTAAATCTGACTCAGCTTGCGCCCCTTTAGCTGAAAAGTTAGCGATAGCTTTGCTATACGTTTCAGACGTTGTTTCTTGACCCGTCGTAGTTGAATGCTGGTAATAACGCCATCCAAACAAACCGCCAAGACCAAGTACCGCACCAAGGAGAACGGCTTTACCATTCTCTTTCCACCAATCTTTTATCGCTTCAACTTGTTGTTCTTCGGTATCGTAGAGTTCCACTTCCTGTCCTCTTAAATAAGAAATCTCAAAAACATGCGTTTAAACGAGATGAGCCAATTGGCTAGCAATATCAGTTTGAGATAACGTGGTTTGCTGACCACCAAGTAAATCTTTTAGTACTACCGTCTTTTCAGCGATCTCGTTTTCACCAAGTACCAGAGCGACCGCAGCACCAACTTTATCTGCACGTTTAAATTGTTTTTTGAAGTTACCACCACCACAGTGGTTCATCACACGTAAACCCGGAACTTGCTCACGCAGTTGCTCAGCGAGTTTCATTCCAGCCATGGTGGTACCTTCACCCGCCGTGACAATATAAACGTCTACGCTACGCCGCACCTCTGTATTACCTAAGGTTTCCATCATCAATACCAGACGCTCAAGTCCCATCGCAAAACCAACTGCCGGAGTCGCTTTCCCTCCGAGCTGTTCAACTAAACCATCATAGCGGCCACCGCCACACACAGTGCCCTGAGAGCCTAAGCTTTCTGTTATCCATTCAAAAACCGTTCGATTGTAATAATCTAATCCACGCACTAAACGTTGATTAACGGTGTATTCGATACCTGCCGCGTCAAGAAGTTCACACAAACCGCTAAAATGTTGTTTCGATTCGGCATCTAAGTAATCAGCCAATTCGGGCGCATCGCCAAGTATCGCTTGAACGTCTGGATTTTTACTGTCAAGTACACGCAATGGATTGGTATACATGCGGCGTTTACAATCTTCATCCAATACGTCTTGATGTTGTTCTAAATACTCAATCAACGCGCTGCGATAATCCGCGCGAGCCGCTAATGAACCAATCGAATTCAGCTCTAGTCGCACATGCTCAGCAATACCAAGTTCACGCCATAGACGTGCTGTCATCATGATAAGCTCGGCATCAACATCTGGGCCATCGATACCAAATACTTCAACGCCACATTGGTGGAACTGACGATAGCGACCTTTCTGAGGACGCTCATGACGGAACATTGGTCCGATATACCATAAACGCTGCTCTTGGTTATACAGCAGGCCATGTTCAATTCCTGCACGAACGCAACCGGCTGTTCCTTCAGGACGAAGGCTTAAGCTATCGCCATTACGGTCAGCAAAGGTGTACATCTCTTTTTCAACCACATCGGTCACTTCACCAATAGCGCGGCTAAAAAGTGGCGTCATTTCCACGATGGGCATACGCACTTCGCTATAGCCATAGGCACTAACGACATTTTTAACTGCGTTCTCCACTTTTTGCCAAATTGGAGATTGAGTCGGGAGGCAGTCGTTCATGCCTCGAATTGCTTGAATAGTCTTTGCCAAAATATTTACCGTAATATCGTGAGGTTAATCTTGCTCGATTTGCTGAATAGCAATACGATTTCTCGTGTCTAACTGAGCTGCTTTTGAACGGATTCTAGCTTCGAGCTGAGCAACGAGATCGTCATTATCAAAGCGCTCTTTCTGACGAACACCATCTTCATAGAAGGCACTTTTTTTATTACTGCCAGCCAATCCTAAGTGGGAGACTTCTGCCTCACCAGGGCCGTTGACGACACAACCAATGATCGAGACATCCATTGGGGTTAACACATCTTCCAAACGCTGCTCAAGTGCGTTAACCGTACTGATCACATCAAATTCCTGACGAGAACAACTTGGACAAGCGATAAAGTTGATCCCACGAGAGCGAATGCGCAGTGATTTCAGAATATCAAAACCGACTTTAATCTCTTCAACAGGATCGGCCGCTAAAGAAATCCGTAGCGTATCACCGATACCTTCAGCCAACAGCATCCCTAAACCAACTGCCGATTTAACTGAACCAGCTCGGGCACCACCCGCTTCGGTGATCCCTAAATGAAGAGGTTGATCGATTTGTTTAGCCAATAACCGATAGGAATCTACTGCTAGAAAAACATCCGAAGCTTTAACACTGACTTTGAACTGATCGAAGTTTAGCCTGTCGAGAATATCGACATGGCGCATCGCAGATTCAACCAGAGCTTCAGGTGTCGGTTCACCATATTTAAGCTGAAGGTCTTTTTCTAATGAACCACCATTAACGCCGATTCGAATCGGAATGCCTTTATCACGGGCGCAATCGACTACCGAGCGGATCCGAGCTTCATTACCGATATTACCAGGGTTAATCCGTAAACAATCAACACCATACTCGGCCACTTTTAAAGCGATTCGATAGTCAAAATGAATATCTGCCACTAAAGGAATCGAGACCTGTTGCTTAATTAACTTAAATGCTTCGGCAGCATCCATAGTAGGAACCGAGACACGGACAATATCGGCCCCGACTTTCTCCAACGCTTTTATTTGAGCGACGGTCGCAGCCACATCTGTGGTTCTGGTGTTAGTCATGGATTGTACGGCGATAGGCGCGCCATCGCCAATAGGTACGTTACCCACATAAATACGTGTAGAGGGGCGACGCTTAATAGGAGACTTGTGTTGCATAATTTCGTCTAAGGTAAGGTGAATCTAGCTACTCTGCCTGAAGTATACCCAGAAAGGTCGACAGGTTCACTCGCAAATGTGACAGAAACACCTTCTGGTGCTCCAAGAATGACACTAATCGGGGTTTCACCACGCACATTGATTGATTGACCGGCTTTTTTAACGCCGGTAGACAGCGTTTTGCCAGTGGCATCTTTAACTTGAATCCAACAATCAGCGCTAAAAGTCATGCTGAGCAAATTACTCTCGTCAGCGTTGACCGGCGTATTTTCGGTGGTAGCTGGTGTGATGGATGGCTCCGCTTCTAAGATAGGCTCAACCCGACTATCGTTGACGGGGGACTCTTCCTCTTCTGCTTGCTCAACCGCTGATACCTCATTACCAACAGTCAGGTCACTCACCGTCGGTAGCTGATCCAAAATAGGGTCGGCCAACGCAGACTGCGGATTGGTTTGCTCAGTAATCAATGAACTGAGCTCACTCGATGAAGTGAGATTATTGTGTTGGTTATTCTGCCACCACCACAGTGATGACATACCAATAATCACCAATACAATAACCCAAGTGATCAACATGATACGACTATCGTGCTGATCACGTTTCGTTTTTTTAGAAAAGCTTTGCATCTTCTGCTCTTGAGGCTCAATCACATAGTGCAACTCATAAGCTTCGACGACTTCAGCAGCCGAGAGTCCGACGGCTTTAGCATAAGAACGCAGATAACCACGAGTAAAGGTTGCCACCAAATCAGAATCAAATTGGTTATCTTCAATGTTACGAATAATCGCCACCCGCAACCGTAAGCGATCAGCCACTTGCTTTTGACTCAATCCTAAAGCTTCTCGTTTGAGCTTAAGCAGTGTGCCGGGTTGTTGAACGTTCGGCGTTTCTTCAACGATGGTCTCTTGTTGTGTATTCATCCGCGCTATCAATCTCTTTTATTCGTGTTCGAGCCGAAGCCTACGCTGTTATTTTTGTCTCTATTCATTAGTCGCGTTTAGGTTCTCAGGGCTCCAACAGGGAAAATGGTTTCATCCAATTCACTTAAGTTTCGATAATACTAACTTCCAGACTAATTTTGCTTATACAGCGAGGAAATTGCATTATCACTCATCAAGTAAGTTGGATATCACGTTTGTTCGATTCGACCGCTACATCGAATGGGCTCTAATTAAATCATTCTAATGGATCTTAGGCGGTAAACAACATTGATTTGAAAAAGAAATTACAGCTAGGTCAAGATTTTTCGTTAAATTGACATAAAAAAGCCATAATTTGCCACTGTGAGCTAAGAATCCTACTATGCATCAAAACACCTTACGCAGCCTGTTTCAGTTAATAGCATGATTCTATCAAGGTGCTCGATGACCGATAAAAACTGAGCATCTATTGGCTTATAAACTCAAAATGTAATTCGACTTGTTTAGCCGTTTTCTCTTAACAATAACGCCAGCGAAAAGGCTGGCGTTATTAAAAAGGTTTATAAGGTTTTTACGGGAATAATCTGCTCAGGCTGCTGCTTTAATTTCGTCCGTTTGGTTCTGTCTATTACATCACCAACTAACTGACCGCAGGCAGCGTCAATATCATCACCACGCGTTTTACGTATTGTCACAGTATGCTCATATTGCATTAAGGTTTTCTGAAAACGATCAATGCGTGAATTACTGGGTTTTTTATACGGTGAACCTGGATAAGGATTAAACGGGATCAGGTTAATTTTACAAGGCGTCCCTTTCATCAACTGAGCCAGTTCATGCGCATGTTCAGTGCCATCATTCACATGATCCAACAAAACATATTCGACGGTTACTTTACCGCGATTGGCGTTAGAAGAGGCAATATAGCGGCGCACTGAAGCAAGAAAATCTTGAATATCCCAGCGATCATTAATCGGCATAATTTCGCTGCGTAGTTTATCGTTAGGTGCATGAAGTGAAATCGCTAAAGCAACGTCAATTTGCCCGGTCATTTGATCTAAACCAGAAACGACACCTGAAGTAGAGACCGTCACACGACGTTTCGACAAACCAAAACCGAGGTCATCAAGCATAAGTTCTAACGCAGGAATGAGGTTTTTCATATTGAGCAACGGCTCACCCATGCCCATCATTACCACATTGGTGATCGGACGGCGGCCTGTTTCTTTTTCCAAACCAATTTCACGTGCTGCACGCCAAACCTGACCAATAATTTCCGAAACGCGTAAATTACGGTTAAACCCTTGCTGAGCGGTTGAACAAAACTTACATTCCAGCGCACAACCAACTTGTGAAGAGACACACAATGTGGCGCGATCTTCCTCGGGAATATAGACGGTTTCGACATCTTGATCTCCGACTCGCATTGCCCATTTAATCGTGCCATCACTGGAGTATTGAGCATCGGAAACGTAAGGCGCTCGAATCTCACAGTGAGTCTGTAATTTCTCACGCAGGTTTTTGTTAATGTTGGTCATTTTTTCGAAGTCATCACAACCGAAGTGATAAATCCACTTCATGATTTGATCAGCTCGAAACGCTTTTTCACCCAATTCTTCTGCGAAATAAGTACGTAAGCCTTTGCGATCAAAATCGAGCAGATTGACTTTTTCAGTGGTCATGTGGCCTCTCCAAGATGGAACTAGAATTAAGGGCGCGAATTGTACAGCCTTTATTCAATGACAACAAGCACAGTAAAACCCTGAATTTTTTGCGACATTGTTGGGATAGGAAAGCGGTTCTAGTCGATGATTAATCCCTGATGAGGCAGGACTCATCAGGGGTCACCAATAAACACGGTGATTAACTATTTACCTTCAGCTTAACGCTTACTTTATACCGTGGTAAAAACCATAAACCATCCAGCGCTGAGTCTTGATGGTGCCATTTGGGTTCTACGGCAACTCACTCACTGCGTGGGCAAATTTCAGCGTCGGGAAAAAAGAACTCAATTTCACGAGCTGCCGAAATAGGACTATCGCTGCCGTGTACAGAATTATAACGCATACTCAGCGCGTAATCAGCGCGTATCGTGCCACATGCCGCTTCTTCCGGATTAGTTTTACCCATTAATTCACGGTAACGAGCAATCGCATTTTCTCCCTCTAACACTTGGACCATGATCGGACCTGATGTCATAAAGGCTTTTAGATCATTAAAGAACGCTTTTCCTTCATGCTCAGCATAAAAACCGCTCGCTTGATCTTCGGTTAAATGAACCATTTTTGCCGCGATAATTCTCAATCCCGCTTTTTCTATACGATGGTAAATCTCGCCGATTAAGTTACGCTTTACCGCGTCAGGTTTGATAATTGAAAATGTTCTTTCAAGAGCCATAAGATGTCCTTTTTGGATTTTGATAGTAAATAGTAAGGCTAATTGATACGTACTCCAATCGCTTGCTGCTACCTTTAGCGACAGATGAGTCTCTCCCTAACCACATAGATAACCATGTCATAGGAGCTACTCAACGACGTCAATACCGCTGTAATAGCAAAAAAGAGTACAAAACGGGGCAATCAACACTGCCCCTTGGTTACTTATTATTTGGCCTGATCTAATAAAATACGCGCAACGGTCTTAACGCCCATCGCTGTTGCCCCAGCGGCCCATTTATCACTGGCGGATTTACGATACGTTCCCGCGCAATCGACATGTAGCCAGCCTTGCTGGTAATCGTCAACAAAGTAGGATAAGAAAGCCGCTGCCGTACTTGCACCCGGTGAATAATCACCAGAACAAATATTGGAGAGATCAGCAAAGTTCGAGGGCAACATATCACGGTGAAAATCAGCTAATGGCAGAGCCCATAATCCTTCATGCTCTTCTTGAGCTGCATTGAGCGCTTGTTGACTCAAAGCTTGGTCGAAGCTCAGTAATGCGTGGTAATCATTACCTAACGCATTTTTTGCAGCTCCCGTTAACGTTGCACAATCGATGATCAATTGTGGTTTTTGCTCTGAAGCGTAAATCAAACCATCAGCTAAGACTAACCGCCCTTCTGCGTCAGTATTCATAATTTCAACGGTTTTGCCGTTTTTATAGGTGATCACATCACCCAATTTTAATGCACGGCCAGATACCATGTTCTCAGCACAGCACAAAATGAGCTTAACGCGTTTATTCAAACCGCGCATGATAGCCAGACCAAGTGCTCCGGTGATGGTTCCTGCTCCACCCATATCCGCTTTCATCGAAGACATAAAATTAGACGGTTTTAAACTATAGCCACCAGAGTCAAAGGTAATGCCTTTGCCAACTAAGCAGGCAAATACAGGAGCATTATCATCGCCCGTTGGGTTGTAGTCTAATTGCAACATGGCAGAAGTGCGCTCAGAACCTCGACCTACCGCATAAATGCCTTCCCAATTTTCCGTCAATAGGTCTTTATCTTTTACAATTCGATAAGAGACGTGATCCGGAGCTAGTGACTTAATAAACTCGGCAGCCATGGTCGCTAATTGACGAGGAGCCACTTCTTCAGCACTTTTATTGATAATATCGCGTGTCCAATCCGCCGCTTTAATCCGTGCTTCAAGTTCAGTTTGATCAGCGCTGGCTAACGACTCCCACTGTAAGGTATTTTTCTTTTTAGGATCACGATAACCTTGGTGAAATGCCCAAATCGTTTCTAAGGTCCATGCTGAACCAGATAAATGTAACGAACGCAATCCTTGGCCATCTAATTTACGTGCTGCACGCTGAATGGCATTGAGATCATTCTCTTTCGATAAATGAATGGTCGCGCCCTGCTCTGAGAATGAGACGAGGGCTTTTTCTCCCCACTGAGGCTGGGCTGACTCTAGACTAATAAATACAGGCATCTGTGTAGACATGGTTTCTCCTTGTCCTATATGGTGTGGCCCTAATAGATATATTCCTTTGTTCCGTTACACTACCGCGCGATTACCGCTCTTGTAACGAGTTGAGAATAACTACTCTCGGATATATCTGAATCACAACGAATAATCAACCTAACGATGTTAACATTTTGTCGCGTAAAAATACCCACTGGATAAAAAAACGGACCATGAGGTCCGCTTATTTTGCTTAAAATTGTTAACTCAACACTGATTTGATGGCTCGCTGCCGACTATATTATTGAGCTTTCTTTATGCATTTGCCACAAAGGCGACATATTACGCAATTGAGTCACTGCGCTACGAATATGTTCAATCGCATAATCTATTTCATCTTCGGTCGTAAAACGGCCAAATGAAAAACGAAGCGAGCTGTGTGCTAATTCATCATCCAAACCCAGCGCACGCAATACATAAGAAGGCTCTAAGCTAGCCGAGGTACAAGCACTGCCTGAAGAAACCGCAAGATCTTTCAGGGCCATTAACAACGATTCGCCTTCGACAAAAGCAAAACCGAGATTAAGGTTATGAGGAACACGCTGCTCTAAATCACCGTTGATACTCACAGCTTCGATATCTTGTATGCCATTAAGTAAACGGTCACGTAAAGTTTTAGCATGTTGATAATCATGCTCCATCTCTTGTTTAGCGATGTTAAACGCTTCTCCCATCCCAACAATTTGATGGGTCGCCAGTGTTCCTGAGCGGAAACCGCGCTCATGACCACCACCATGCATCTGTGCTTCAAGATAAATACGCGGCTTGCGACGCACAAAGAGAGCCCCAATACCTTTAGGGCCATAAATTTTATGCGCTGAGAGTGAGATAAGATCGACTTTCATTGCTTGTACATCGATCTCAACTTTGCCCGCGGATTGAGCCGCATCAACGTGAAAGATGATATTTCGATCACGACACAGCTCACCAATCGCAGTGATATCCTGAATCACACCAATTTCATTGTTGACATGCATCACCGACACTAGCACGGTATCATCACGCATGGCGGCTTGTAATTGATTTATATCGATCAATCCACGACGGTCAGGCTGAAGATACGTCACCTCAAAACCTTCCTGTTCTAGCTGGCGAGTAGTATCTAATACTGCTTTATGCTCAGTTTGACAGGTGATGATGTGCTTACCTTGTTTAGCATAAAAGTGCGCCGCACCTTTAATCGCCAAGTTATTCGACTCTGTTGCCCCTGAAGTAAAAACAATTTCACGCGGATCGGCATTAATAAGTTCAGCAACTTGTTCACGCGCCGTATCCACCGCTTCTTCTGCCTGCCAGCCATAACGATGCGATCGAGAAGCAGGATTACCAAACGTCCCATCCATCGTCATATGCTGAATCATCTTTTCGGCCACGCGCGGATCAACCGGACAGGTGGCCGAATAGTCTAAATAAATAGGCAGTTTCATTTTTTATTTTACTCCAGTGTAAACATTGCCGCTATGAGCGAACGTTAAGACCAAAGGAGGCTGCACCAATAGTGACAGATTGAGAATGCTTATTGCCATTCCCTTGGTTCGCCGCAAGGTTCATACCTTGACGGTCAGAAATTTGTAAGACTTCGTTATCAACCATCAACTCACCGAGTGTGATGTTATTTAAGAAGTCGCTAATACGTGAGCTGAGGTCACACCATAACGTGTGAGTAAGACAACGAGTGCCACCTTGGCAATCACCTTTACCATGGCATTTCGTCGCATCGACAGATTCATCCACCGCCGCGATAACCGTACCAATAGAAATGGTACTCGCTTCTGCGCCTAAACGATAACCACCGCCAGGACCACGAACACTAGCAACTAAGCCAGCTTTACGTAATTTAGAAAATAGCTGCTCTAGATAAGACAGAGAAATACCTTGTCGCTCTGAAATATCCGCTAGAGGTACTGGGTTTTGCTGCGAATTTAGCGCCACATCTAACATGGCGGTTACCGCGTATCTTCCTTTAGATGTTAATCTCATATTACACCATATCCACATCGATTATGTGGTTGAGATTCTTCCATACCCGACTAATTCAGTCAAGTATTTAATTGACTGAATTAGTCGGGTATTTAACCTTAAATTAATCAGGTGATTAGCGACAATTAAGGCAGGCGCATTTTTTTCTCTACTGCAGTCAATACGCCACGTAAGATATTAATTTCTTGCGCTTCAGGGCGAGCTCGGCTGAATAATCGGCGGAGCTTGTTCATTACCTGCCCTGGCTGTGAAGGAGAGATAAACTCACTTTCCAACAACACTCGCTCTAGATGCTGATAAAATCGGTCCAGTTCTTGATGACGAGGATAGTCCACCACTGTCGGTGATGAAAACTCACTCTGTTGATGTGTTAAATGAGCAACGCGAATCTCGTAACATAACGTTTGCACGGCCATCGCTAAGTTTAATGAGCTGTATTCGGGGTTAGCAGGAATGCATACATGATAATGACAAAGCTGTAACTCTTCATTGGTTAAGCCTGTTCTTTCACGACCAAATACTACCGCAACAGGATGGGTTTGACCTTCAATAGCAAACTGTTCGCCACACTGACGAGGATCAAGCATCGGCCACTCTAATGTACGTGAACGGGCGCTGCTACCAACGACTAACCCACACTCAGCAACCGCTTCACTCAGCGTGCTGACGATCTGCGCATTTAACGCAATATCACTGGCACCCGCAGCTAACGCGATTGCTTGAGCATCTACTGCGCATTCAGGTGCGACTAATACCATCTGACTTAGGCCCATCACTTTCATCGCTCTAGCCGCTGAACCAATGTTTCCTGAATGTGATGTGCCCACTAAAACGATTTTAACATTGTCTAACATGACGTTAATTTACCATCAATCTATCGCTAATCTCGCCGTCGATGATGACACTCACTCGTTGATTCGCGTTGACGAGCGAGTCCATCTTAACTTTAACGGTATTAAATTGGCTTGAAGGGTTGGCTAAGTAACTCGAGAATAATCCATACAAAAACGGTTACTTGGCGTTCGTTGTTCGATAATAACATAAAGAAAAATGAAATGATCAGGCCCGTTGTCGGCCGAACCATTAAGCGAGCAAAAAATAACCACTTCCTTTTTGGTATGATTTTGCTATAATCCGCTCCGCTTTTTTCGTTCTTTAACATCCGTTGGGAAACTCGTATGCATCCAATGCTAAACATTGCTATTCGCGCTGCGCGAAAAGCAGGTAATCATATTGCTAAATCTCTAGAAAACGCTGACAAAATTGAATCCTTTCAAAAAGGAAGCAATGACTTTGTTACTAATGTCGACAAAGAAGCGGAAGCGCTAATCATTGCTACCATCCAAAGCTCTTACCCTGAGCACTGCATTATTGCCGAAGAAGGCGGTCTTATCGAAGGTAAAGATAAAGACGTACAATGGATCATCGACCCACTGGATGGAACCAATAACTTCGTGAAAGGTATCCCTCATTTTGCGGTATCGATTGCCGTAAGAATGAACGGTCGCACCGAAGTTGCCTGTGTTTATGACCCAATGTTAAATGAACTATTTACCGCACAACGTGGCTCTGGCGCTCAATTAAACAATAGTCGTATTCGCGTTAAACCATTGAAAGATCTACAAGGGGCTATCCTTGCGACTGGTTTCCCATTTAAGCAAAAACAACATTCTGAATCTTACCTAAAAATTATTTCTTCTTTGTTTGTTGAGTGCGCTGATTTTCGTCGTACTGGCTCAGCCGCCTTAGATTTATGTTATTTAGCGTCTAACCGTGTCGATGGCTACTTTGAGTTAGGTCTTAAACCATGGGATATGGCGGCAGGCGAACTGATCGCTCGTGAAGCAGGCGCAATTCTGGCCGATTTTGCTGGCGGTACTAATTACATGCAATCAGGCAATATTGTCGGCTCAAGCCCACGTGGTGTAAAAGCGATTTTGCAACACATCCGTGAAAACGGAAACAGTGCGATTTTTAAATAACCGTTCTATTGTCAAACAATCAGCATGGCACCAATCATCCATGCTCGCTTGATAAAAAAAACCGCTGAATATTCAGCGGTTTTTTTGTTACTGGTGAAGACGAATCTCACTGTCACCTGTCAACCTTAAGCTAAGGCAACTCATCCAACTCAGCACCCTCTTTTTCTATAGGTGCTGGAATAAGATGCTCACGGGTAATACCAAGCTTTAACGCTAACGCCGAAGCAACGTAGATAGAAGAGTAAGTACCTACCGTGATCCCCAGCAGTAATGCGGTAGCAAAACCATGGATATTCGCACCACCTTGGACAAATAATGCGATCACCACAAACAACGTCGTGCCTGAAGTAATTAACGTCCGACTCAGCGTTTGCGTAATGGAGCTATTCATTACTTCCGCTGAATCGCCTTTACGCAACTTACGGAAATTCTCACGAATACGGTCAAAGACCACTATCGTATCGTTCAACGAATAGCCGACCACCGTTAGTAAAGCGGCCACGATCGTTAAATCAATTTCGATTTGCAGTAACGAGAAAATACCTAGGGTGATGATTACGTCGTGAGCTAGAGATAATACGGCCCCAGAGGCTAAACGCCATTCAAAACGCATTGAAACGTAAAGCAAAATACAGATCAGTGAGGCTAAAATTGCTAAGCCTCCCGCTTCTGCCAGCTCATCACCAACGTTAGGACCAACAAACTCGATCCGGCGCATCTCAACGCTTTCACCCGTTCCCTCTTTGATGGCATTCAGAATTTGGTTACCGAGCGTTTCTCCAGCGACCCCTTCACGAGGGCGCAAACGGACCATTACATCACGTGCTGAACCAAAGTTTTGTACTGTTGCATCACCAAATCCACGCTCATCAAGAGCATGGCGAATTTTCTCCAGATTCGCAGGCTCGGCAAAACCCACTTCTATCAGTGTTCCGCCAGTGAAGTCCAATCCCCAGTTTAACCATTTTGTGGATAAGGTAAAAATTGACGCGCCAATCATCAATAGCGATAAGACAAACGTAAACTTTGACCAACGCATAAAGTCGATCGTTTTCTCTGCTTTCAGAATTTGATACATAATGATTCCTAGCCTTAGATCGACAATTTATTAATACGTTTCCCGCCATACAGCAGGTTAACCACACAACGCGTACCGATAATCGCGGTAAACATCGACGTTAAGATACCAATCGATAAAGTAACGGCGAAGCCTTTGATCGCACCAGTACCCACCGCAAACAAAATAATCGCCGTGATCAGCGTCGTGATATTCGCATCAGCAATGGTACTAAACGCATTGGCGTAACCTTGGTGGATCGCTTGTTGCGGATTACGACCTTCACGTAGCTCTTCACGAATACGTTCAAAAATCAGCACGTTAGCATCTACCGCCATACCAACCGTTAACACAATACCGGCAATGCCGGGTAAGGTCATGGTTGCTCCGGGAATCATCGACATAATGCCGATAATCAACACTAAGTTGGTCAACAAGGCTAAGTTAGCAATCAAGCCAAACGTACGATAGTAGAGTGCAGTAAAGATCATCACCGCAAACAAACCCCAGATACAAGCTTGAATACCCATGTCGATATTCTGTTGTCCCATTGACGGGCCAATCGTCCGCTCTTCAACGATCGAAATCGGTGCGATTAATGCGCCTGCACGTAGTAATAACGCTAAATTTTGAGCCTCAGCCGCCGAGTTGATGCCGGTGATTCGGAAATTACGCCCCAATGCTGACTGAATCGTCGCTTGGTTGATGACTTCTTCATGCTTTTCTAAAATCACTCGGCCATCGTCGGTTCTTTCACCACTGTCTCGATATTCAGCAAATACCGTTGCCATCAGCTTACCAATATTATTTCTTGAGAAAGCCGACATCTTACTGCCACCTTCACTATCAAGAGAAATATTGACCTGTGGGCGACCGTATTCGTCGGCACTTGAACTGGCGTCAGTAATACTTGAACCACCCAAAATGACTCGACGTTTTAAAACAACAGGACGACCATCGCGATCCAGTTTAATTTCACTACCTGCAGGCACTCGACCTGCCGCTGCGGCAGCCAGATCAGCCGTAGCGTCGACTTCACGAAACTCAAGGGTTGCCGTCGCACCTAAAATTTCTTTCGCACGTGCAGTATCCTGTACGCCAGGTAATTCAACCACAATCCGACTCGCACCTTGACGCTGAACTAAAGGTTCTGCAACCCCTAATTCATTGACACGATTGCGTAAAATAGTGATATTTTGCTCAACCGCGTAGTTGCGAATCTCTTGTAAACGGGCGTCTGTAAATTTGGCTACCAAGAGGAAGCGCCCATCACGATCAGAAGCGGTAAAATTCATATCACGATGATTCGCCTCTAATAGACGGCGAGTTTCTTCAAGCTGAGCGGCATCGCGTAAAATGATCTCGACGGAATCCGCTTGACTGCGGATCGCACGGTAGCGGATCTTCTCATCGCGCAATTCACTACGAAAAGCTTCTTCTTGTTGGCTGACTAATCGCTCCATTGCCGCGTCCATGTCCACTTCCATTAAAAAGTGAACTCCGCCGCGTAAATCAAGGCCAAGTTTCATCGGCGCTGCGCCAATGGATTCTAGCCAACGAGGAGTGGAAGGCGCTAAGTTCAGCGCAACAATGGTGTCATTGCCTAAAGCTTCATTAATGATGTCACGAGCACTGATTTGGGTATCAGTGTCATTAAAACGCACCAAAATGGAGCCATTTTCGAAAGCAATGGATTTATGAGAGAGTTGCGCTTTATCGAGCGCTTCAGTGACAGCATCCAGCGTTGACATATCTACAGAGGCGCCACGCGCCCCTGTAACTTGAATAGCCGGATCTTCACCGTAAAGATTAGGAAGTGCGTATAAAGCAGAAATGGTAATGGCAAACACAACCATTAAGTACTTCCATAACGGATAACGGTTTAGCACAGCGAGGATCCTCTAGCTGTTTTACAAAGATTTAAGTGTACCTTTTGGTAACACGGCAGAAACGAAGTCTTTTTTGATCACAACTTCATTATTGTTGTTCAATTCAACAGAGATAAAATCGTTATCATCAGCGATTTTAGTGATTCTTCCCACTAAACCACCACTGGTTAAGACTTCATCACCTTTCGCCATTGAGGCCATTAGACTTTTATGCTCTTTCACTCGTTTAGACTGTGGGCGGTAAATCATAAAATAGAAAATTACCGCAAACATGCCAAGCATGATCAGCATTTCGAAACCACCACCCTGTGATGCACCTTCACCTGCTGCGTGCGCTACAGAAATTAGACTCATTGAGAAACGTCCTCTAAGTTATTGTTTGTAATATTTGTAGGTATTGGGCCGCACTAAGACAAATTCAAGCCATGAATAGACCCTTCAGGATAAATCCATCTCAGTGCTTGCCATTACGCTTGTTCGATTTGTAGCGGCGGCACTTCGCGTTGACGGCGTGCGTAAAACGCTTCTACAAATTGATCAAAGCGATCTTCGTCTATCGCTTTACGAATACTTTCCATCAATCGTTGGTAATAACGTAGATTGTGAATAGTATTCAGACGAGCGCCAAGGATCTCATTACAACGATCCAAATGGTGCAAGTACGACTTAGAATAATTTTTGCAAGTGTAACAGTCACAGTGCGGATCCAGTGGTGTTGTATCTGTTTTATGTACTGCATTACGGATCTTGATCACACCACCGGTCACAAATAGGTGTCCGTTACGAGCATTTCGTGTTGGCATCACACAGTCAAACATATCGACGCCACGACGCACACCTTCTACCAAATCTTCTGGCTTACCCACGCCCATTAAGTAGCGAGGCTTATCTTCAGGCAGCTGAGGGCAGGTGTGTTCTAAAATACGATGCATATCGGGCTTGGGCTCTCCAACCGCAAGGCCACCGACCGCATAACCATCAAAACCGATTTGTGTTAGTCCTTTCACTGACTCATCACGTAAATCTTCGTATACGCCACCCTGAACAATGCCAAAAAGTGAATTGGTATTGTTGAGCTTATCAAAATGGTCACGAGAGCGCTGCGCCCAACGTAATGACATTTGCATCGATTTTTTTGCTTCTTCATGCGTCGCAGGGTAAGGCGTACATTCATCGAAAATCATTACGATATCTGAACCTAAATCTTTTTGGATTTCCATCGATTTTTCAGCATCCATAAAGATTTTGTCACCATTTACAGGGTTGCGAAAATGCACGCCCTCTTCGGTGATTTTGCGAATTTCGCCCAAACTGAAGACCTGGAAACCACCAGAGTCCGTCAGAATCGGGCCTTGCCAATTCATAAAGTCGTGCAAATCACCATGCATTTTCATCACTTCTTGGCCTGGACGTAGCCAAAGATGGAAGGTGTTACCCAGCAAAATTTCAGCACCCGTTTCTTTAACTTCTTCCGGAGTCATGCCCTTTACTGTGCCATAAGTACCAACAGGCATAAAGGCCGGGGTTTGTACGGTGCCACGTTCAAAGGTCAACTGACCTCGACGCGCATTGCCATTTTTCTTTTTCAGTTCAAACGTTAACTTCACAAAGCCTCCAATGTCAGAGAAACAGTCTGACGATATTAAGGGATCAAGCTTAAGCCTGATTTTTTTCAATAAACATCGCATCACCATAGCTGAAGAAGCGATATTTCTGCTCTACCGCATGCTGATAAGCAGCCATAGTGTGCTCATAACCAGCAAAGGCACTGACTAACATAATCAGCGTCGACTCTGGTAGATGAAAATTGGTGATCAATGCATCAATCAATTGATATTGATAACCAGGGAAAATAAAAATATCCGTGTCACCAAAAAAAGGCGCTAACGCTGTGCCTTTCGCAAGTGCATCTTGCGCTGCACTCTCTAAAGAACGCACCGAGGTTGTCCCAACCGCAATCACTCTGCCATCACGAGCCTTGGTCGCTGCAATTGCCGCAACCACTTCTTCTGGTACTTCAACGTATTCAGCATGCATATGGTGATCATGAATATTTTCCACGCGCACAGGTTGGAAAGTACCCGCGCCGACATGCAAAGTCACATAGGCAAACTCAACGCCTTTAGCTTGAATTTGATCCAATAATGCTTGGTCAAAATGTAGCCCTGCTGTTGGTGCGGCAACGGCGCCCGGCTTTTGATTATAAACCGTTTGATAACGCTCTTTATCGGTTTCTTCATCGGGGCGATCAATGTATGGCGGCAAAGGCATATGACCAATATGGTTTAAGATTTCCAAAACCGTTTGCTGGGCATTAAATCGAATCTCAAACAAGGCATCATGGCGTGCAACCATGGTCGCTAAATATTGGTCCTGCTCACCCAGATACAGTTCCGTCCCCGGCTTAGGCGGCTTGGAACAACGAACGTGCGCTAAAATAGAGCGCTCATCGAGCATACGCTCAACCAACACTTCTAATTTACCACCACTGGCTTTACGACCAAATAAACGAGCTGGGATAACACGAGTATTGTTAAAGACTAATAAGTCTCCTGGCTCAATATAATGCAACACATCGGTAAATGTGCCATCAACCCGTTCACCGGTGGTGCCATTTAATCGCAGTAACCGACTATCAGTGCGCTGCGCTTTCGGGTAACGAGCGATTAGCTCATCTGGGAGGTCAAAGTGAAAATCTGAAACTTGCATGGCTCTTTCTTAGTTATTGATAAGGTTAGCGACGGTTCATTTCGCGGCGCAACAGTATATACCCAAGCTCCGGCAAGATACAGGATTGTCAGCAGCTAGGATACGTTCCATCGATTAAGGATTGTAATCAAAAGTGACTTAGCGGCTTCTCTGTTGCGATTACCAGTAAAAGCTGACTTAACTCTCAGATATTAACCACAAACAAACCTATACTAAATATCAACAGACCGCGCGCTACGTCACGTTCATTGGCCAGTTAAACTTGGTTACCGATCATCGAAAGGAAAAGGAGTTGGTTATGATCAAAGTTGAAGACATGATGACTCGCAACCCACATACTTTGTTGCGTACCCACACAATAGCCGACGCCCGAAATATGATGGAAGCATTAGATATTCGTCATATTCCTATTGTCGATGCCAATCGCCGGTTATTAGGCATTATTACTCATCGCGATGTATTGGCAGCACAAGAGTCGAGTCTATACAACAAAATTACCGATACCTCACATACCGAAACGACCCCTTTGTATGAGGTCATGCACACGGGCGTCATGTCGGTCGCTCCACAAGCCGGCCTAAAAGAAAGTGCTATCTACATGCAACGGCATAAAGTTGGCTGTTTACCGGTAGTCAACAAAGGCGAGTTGGTCGGGA
Source organism: Vibrio sp. A11 (assembly GCF_013048705.1). Taxonomy (NCBI): domain Bacteria; kingdom Pseudomonadati; phylum Pseudomonadota; class Gammaproteobacteria; order Vibrionales; family Vibrionaceae; genus Vibrio; species Vibrio sp. A11. The sequence continues at coordinate 34,533 of NZ_VHSI01000017.1, forward strand.
TCATTACCGATAGCGACTTCGTCGCTATTGCGATCAACTTGCTAGAATTACAAGAAAACAGCGAGCCCGACGAAGTCGATACGGATAACGACTTTGAGCAAGACGTTTTGTAGCTGGTCAATAGAATAGATAAATAAAAAGAGCATGGTAATCAATACCCTTGCTCTTTTTAGTTTTGAGATAACTTGCTATCACTCAGACAATTAATTGATGCGATAAATTTATTAAAGTTGCAGTTGTCCCCTGCAACTTTGCGTCATCAGATTATCACCATGCAGAAGTTAGAACTGCTCTTCTTCGGTTGAACCGGTTAGCGCAGTGACTGACGATTGACCACCTTGAATCGTATTGGTCATTTTATCAAAATAACCCGTGCCCACTTCTTGTTGGTGAGCCACAAACGTATAGCCTTTCTCGGCGGCGGCAAACTCTTTACGCTGAACCATTTCAACATAATGACGCATGCCTTCACCTTGAGCATAGGCATGAGCAAGTTCAAACATGTTAAACCACATGTTATGAATGCCAGCTAAAGTGATAAATTGGTATTTGTAGCCCATATTCGCTAATTCTTGCTGGAATTTGGCGATCGTTTCGGCATCCAGGTTTTTCTCCCAGTTAAACGATGGCGAGCAGTTATAAGCCAAGAGTTGATCAGGGTACTGAGCATGAATCGCTTCAGCAAACTGTCGCGCTTCTTCTAAATCGGGTTTAGCGGTTTCACACCAGATTAAGTCGGCGTAAGGAGCGTAAGCCAAACCACGAGAAATCGCTTGATCGATCCCAGCACGAACACGATAGAAGCCTTCAGCGGTACGCTCACCAACAATAAAATCGGCATCATATGGATCACAATCCGACGTTAATAGATCCGCGGCGTTAGCATCGGTTCGAGCAATCACCAGCGTAGTTGTTCCAGCAACATCAGCAGCCAGACGCGCAGCGACCAATTTTTGCACCGCTTCTTGAGAAGGAACCAGTACCTTGCCGCCCATATGGCCACATTTTTTCACCGACGCCAATTGGTCTTCAAAATGAACCCCTGCCGCACCGGCTTCAATCATCGATTTCATCAGTTCATAAGCATTCAGTACGCCGCCAAACCCCGCCTCTGCGTCAGCGACTATTGGTAAAAAGTAATCGATACCCCCTTCATCTTGTGGAGATTTGCCATTTGACCATTGAATTTGATCAGCGCGACGAAACGCATTATTGATGCGTTTAATAACGCTAGGAACCGAATCGACCGGATAGAGCGATTGATCAGGATACATCGTCCCAGCGGTATTATTGTCCGCCGCGACTTGCCAACCTGAAAGGTAAATCGCTTCGATACCAGCCTTAGCTTGTTGAACGGCTTGTCCTCCCGTCAAAGCACCAAGACAGTTAACGTAGCCTTTTTTAGCACTACCGTTTACCAGTTCCCATAATTTATCTGCACCACGCTGGGCTATGGTATTGGCTGGGGTGACTGAGCCCCGTAAATTAACGACATCTTCTGCACTGTATGTCCGCTTAACGTGTTTCCAACGTGGATTCGTTGCCCAATCTTTTTCTAGTGCTTCGATTTGCTGGCGGCGAGTTAATGTCATGTTCTGTCCCTCTTATCATTGGTTTCGCGTGGCTGATGGCACACGCCGATATCGTCCTTTTCGCCACTCACTTCGATTCAGTGAGCTTTGAAGTTCGGTTTCACGTTACTGTTATTTATTATTGGTTAAGACCGTTCTACGCCAAATAGTCGTAGCCCGGGATGGTTAAAAAGTTACCGAGGTCGTCACTGGTGGTGAGACGTTCAATCAATTCAGCTGCTTCGGTAAACCGTCCCTGATCAAAGCGTGCTTGCCCAACTTCAGCTTTAACGACTTCAATTTCTTGAGCTAAGTAATCACGAAATAACGTTTTCGTGACTACTTGTCCGTTATCTAAGGTTTTACCGTGCTGAATCCATTGCCAAATTGAAGCGCGAGAGATCTCTGCGGTCGCTGCATCTTCCATCAAACCATAAATTGGTACACAGCCATTACCAGAAATCCACGCTTCGACGTATTGCAAAGCAACACGAATATTGTGTCGCATGCCTTGCTCGCTCCGTGGGCCATCACAAGGAGCAAGCAGCGCTTCTGCAAGGATTGGCGCATCCGATAAACGAGTCACATCCAATTGATTACGACGCTCACCCAGCACTTGATTGAAGACCTCCATAGCGGTATCCGCTAATCCGGGATGAGCGACCCAAGTTCCATCATGGCCATTCATCGCTTCCAGCATTTTGTCATGACGGATTTTTTCCAGTACTTGAGCGTTAAGCGCAGGATCTTTGGCAGGAATAAAGGCCGCCATGCCTCCCATGGCAAATGCGCCGCGTCGGTGGCAGGTATAGATCAATAAACGTGAGTAAGCATTCAAAAATGGCTTATCCATCGTCACGACTTGACGGTCAGGCAACACGCGATCAGGGTGTTTTTTCAACGTTTTAATGTAGCTAAAGATATAATCCCAGCGGCCACAGTTGAGCCCCACAATGTGTTCTTTAAGAGCAAAGAGGATTTCATCCATCTGAAACACCGCAGGCAGAGTCTCAATCAATACCGTCGCTTTTATCGTCCCGGTCTCTAAACCAAAATAATCTTCGGTAAAATGGAAGACATCACTCCACCATTGCGCTTCTTGATAAGCTTGGAGTTTTGGTAAATAGAAATAAGGACCACTGCCTTTTTTCAATAACGCTTTATAGTTATTGAAAAAATACAAAGCGAAATCAAATAAAGCCCCGGGAATCGCTTGCTCAGCAAATAGGACATGCTTCTCTTGTAAATGCAGCCCTCGAACTCGACAAATCAACACGGCTGGATCTTCTTTAAGTTGATAGACCTTATCGTTATCTGGATTACGATAACTGATGGTGCCATTCACCGCATCGCGCAAATTCACTTGTCCATCGAGCAGCTTATCCCAAGCGGGTGACATCGAATCTTCAAAATCGGCCATGAAGACTTTAACGTTGGCATTGAGTGCATTGATGACCATTTTACGATCCGTTGGACCGGTAATTTCTACTCTTCGATCTTGCAGATCATTAGGAATACCAAGGATTTTCCAACTGCCTTCACGAATATCGATGGTTTGCTCTAAAAAATCAGGCAGGTGACCTTGATCAATACGCTGCTGTTGCTGTTCGCGCTCATTGAGTAACGTATTCACTCGCGATGCAAAATGACGACACAGCTCAGCTAAAAAGGTTTGGGCTTCAACAGGGAAAATGGTGCTATGTTCCGAGGATAGAGCCCCATTAACAACTAATTGATCGTGATGCTTAGCGTTTTCAATGGCTGATGACGATTTATCGGGGGTTTGAGCAAGCATGGCATCCTTCCTTAGAGAGTATCTTTATCTGTCATTTGTAAATTTAGAACTACAAAAAACACAGTAAGCGTATAACAATAATATTGGCGAGTTGTGCTTATAAGCCTGACTTAATCCATCAATGAGTCAAAGGTAAGTCAGCACGATATAACCCAACAAACTCAAGACAAACATTACCCTATAAGCCATTACAATTAAAGAGTGAAAGTTAACGCATCGTTAAATTCAACGTTTTATTCCGTTTCAAACTATCGTTTATTACTGGCCTAAAAAATGTAATTTATTACGTAATTAAATTACATTAAAAATTAACCGTGAAAGTCGTTTAAAACAGTCGTTCGATAATTAAATCGATCAGCGATATCGTATTTTCAGGGTTCAAGCAGGATAGATAACCGAATGTTGAAACAATGGAATGGGGAAAAGATGTAAAATTAACCATGTGAAGTTTTACTATTTTATGAAAGCTTCAAAACTTTATGGCTGTAAAATTTGACAAAAAAAGATTCACTAGCAGAGTTAAACTCTATTTAATTAATAAAAAATGGCAAATAAAACTAGAAAAACCGCAAATATATAGAACAGCCAAACGGCTTAACATCATTATGCTCTCCAAACGACTTGGCGCTATTAACCGCTAGCAAGCAAGTCACTGGCAAATTTATCTGGAAAAAACGTCACCAATGCCAATGAGAGCCAAAACTCGCTCTCACTGGCTCCATGAACATAGATAAATGATGGAGTTAGAGTAAACAAACGTCGCTAATATCACAGCAACTTCCAAAACGAAGAGTGTATCGCTGTCATCGTCCCTCCCTTATTTTGTCCTGAGAGGGCGTTATAATAGCTGCGCCACAACTTCGGCAAGCTGTTCGAAAGTTGGCTGGCGAGATGAACCGGGACGCCATACCACACCAATTTCTCGATAAGCCTGCTGACCGGGAGGATCAATAATCACTAAGTTTTGATTGTCTAACAGACCATGTTCAATCGCCATTTGCGGAATAAAGGTCATACCTAATCCGTTGGCAACCATTTGTACTAAGGTATGTAAACTGGTTGCCATAAAAGGATTGATTTTTTCTTTATCGGTTAACTTACAGGCAGATACCGCATGTTCAGTTAAGCAGTGCTCATGCTCTAATAAAAATACCGATTCATTAGGCAGATCATCATAAGTGATAGGTACTCGAATACGGTCCGCCTGCTGACGGCTAATCACCATCCTAAAAGGATCTCGACCAACGATTCGACTCATCATCTGACCAATGTCCATCGGTAAGGCGAGAATTAACACATCGAGCTCTCCGACTCGCAAGGCGTTTAATAGATTAGCGGTCGTATCTTCGCGTAATAATAAGTGTAACTTAGGATAACGTTGGTTAAGCTCTTGCACCAAATCACACAATAAAAAAGGCGCGATCGTCGGAATGCAGCCTAGTTTAAGCTGTCCTTCCATTGGCCCATTTTGACACTGCTGACCTAACTCCAGCAGATCTTTACCTTTCGCCAGTAATTCACGCCCTCCCTTTACCACTTGTTCTCCGGCATAAGTAAAAACCAACGGGCTTTTTTTGTCCGATTTCTCATATAAAGGGCAACCAATCAGAGTCTGCAAATTTTGAATGCCTTTACTCAGTGTCGATTGGCTAACAAAACACCGTTCAGCCGCTTCACTAAAATGCCGTGTTTCATATAACGTAATCAAATAATGTAGCTGCTTTAAGCTTGGCCATTTATTCATCGTATTCTCTTTATTCTCCACTCAAATAGCTTAAAGCGCGATTTCTCGTACCGAGTAAATTCAGCCACCAATTCTTATCGCTTTTTTCGATTAACTTAATCTATTTAATTCGCTTTTTTCTATGCTACATGGTGTACTATAGTTTGTCTCGTTTAAATGGACTTGATAAAACATGCTGTTTTATCAAGCATTAACCATCATCTTAGGAGCAAAAAAATGGTACTCGTAGGTCGTCAAGCCCCTGATTTTACTGCTGCAGCTGTTCTTGGTAACGGTGAAATCGTTGAAAACTTCAACTTTGCACAGTTTACAAAAGGTAAGAAAGCCGTTGTTTTCTTCTACCCTCTTGATTTCACTTTCGTTTGTCCTTCAGAGCTTATCGCTTTTGACAAGCGTTTTGAAGATTTCCAAGCTAAAGGCGTTGAAGTGATCGGTATTTCTATCGATTCACAATTCTCACACAACGCATGGCGTAATACTCCGGTAGAAAACGGCGGTATCGGCCAAGTTAAATACCCATTGGTTGCAGATATCAAGCACGAAATCGTTAAAGCTTACGATGTCGAGCATCCAGAAGCGGGTGTTGCATTCCGTGGTTCATTCCTGATTGATGAAGAAGGCCTAGTTCGTCACCAAGTGGTTAACGATCTGCCTCTTGGTCGTAACATCGATGAAATGCTACGTATGGTAGATGCGCTTAACTTCCACCAAAAGCACGGTGAAGTTTGCCCTGCGCAATGGGAAGAAGGTAAAGCAGGCATGAAAGCCTCTAGTGAAGGCGTAGCTGCATTCCTATCTGAGCATGCTGGTGAGCTAGGTAAGAAATAAGTTAATAGGCCACTACCGGCCTATTAATGGCTCGCGCTCAACTCGAGCCACACGGATAAAGGTTGGACACAATAAAAAGCGTTTAACGCATAAGCCAATCAGTCATAAGTAAAGTCATCAAAGCCCAAAGCCACTGGTTTTGGGCTTTTTTCATTCATGCCATCCTCAATAAACGCCAATTCCTAGGCACTCTAAATCACTCACTCACACTATTTAAGGAAAGGTAAAAAGCTTAACTTTACCTCTATTTCAGACCTTAGGTTAACAGACGCTATCGCGGCAGACTGATAAAATCAGCATCAACAACTCAAACCGTTTAAGTGAGAGATCATCATGAATTATGAACTTGAAGTCTGCATTGATAATATCGAATCGCTGCATTATGCCATTCAAGGAGGCGCGACGCGTATCGAACTTTGCTCAGCGTTAGCGTTAGGAGGGCTAACCCCCAGCTATGGCATGATGAAGCAAAGTGCTCGCCTATCAACCATTCCGGTGTATGCCATGATACGCCCACGCCAAGGCGATTTTTTGTATGACCACGATGACATCGCCATGATGTTAGATGACATTGATGCTGCAGCCGAAGCTAAGCTCCAAGGTGTCGTCATTGGGGCCTTAACCGCACAGGGGGAGATAGACGAATCACAGGTCAAGCAACTGGTTACCCGTGCTCAGCAACATGGTTTAGGTGTGACGTTCCATCGAGCAATTGATCAATGTCGGGATTTTCGTCAGGCGCTTGAACTCTTAATTGATTTAGGATGTGAGCGAGTACTTACCTCAGGACAAGCACCTCAAGTAGAACAAGGTATCTCTACATTGGCAGACATGGTCTCCCTTGCCAAAGGCAGAATTCGCATTATGGCAGGTGCAGGATTAACCGCGAATAATGTGACGCGGATTATTCAACAAACTGGGGTACAGGAAGTCCACTTATCAGGTAAAAGCGTACGGCCCAGTCACATGCAGCTCAAATCCGCTGCCGCAAAAATGGGCCAAGCGGACGTGGATGATTTTATGATCCCGGTAACGAATCCAACCGCGATTGCTCAAGTCGCTGAACTATTGAGGGGCTTGGTTTAGCGCAACGCATCGTCTATCGATTGTTTGCCTAAGTGACGAACATCTTTACCTTTTACAAAGTAAATAATGTATTCACAAATATTTTGGCAGCGATCACCGACCCGTTCAATAGCACGAGCCGACCACATCACTTGCAAAATGTGCGGTATATTTTTCGGGTCTTCCATCATATAGGTCATTAACTGACGGATCACCGCTTCGTATTCTTGGTCTAATTTATCATCTTGTTTATGCAAAGCCGCCGCCGCGACCACATCCATGCGAGCAAAAGCATCTAAGACTTGATGCAGCATGGCGATAGCTTGACGGCAGAGTGGCTCTAATGAGACTTGAAAGCGACGTTCTTTATCGGCAGGGCTTTCTATTACGATATAGGCCATTTTAGTCGCGACGTCACCAATGCGTTCTAAATCGGTAATGGTTTTAATGATGGCCATAATCAAACGCAAATCTTTGGCCGTCGGCTGGCGCTTAGCGATGATTCGCGTGCACGCTTCATCGATTGACACTTCCATTTCATTGACTTGATGGTCATCTCGAACCACTTTGCGTGCTAGCTCGATATCTTCTTTGTGCAGCGCCTGCATCGCCAAAGAGAGTTGCTGTTCCACCAACCCTCCCATGGTCAGTACATGGGTTCGAATCGATTCAAGTTCGACATTAAATTGTCCTGAAATATGTCGGCCTAACTGCATCATGCCATCCTATTTTTTGCTATTTGATTAGCCATATCGACCAGTAATGTAGTCTTCGGTCTGTTTTTTCAATGGAGAAGTAAAAATAGAATCTGTATCTGCATATTCGATCAACTTTCCCATATGAATAAAAGCCGTATGGTCACTGACTCGTGCCGCTTGCTGCATATTGTGCGTCACTATCACCACGGTATATTGTTTTTTTAACTCATGAATCAATTCTTCAATGGTTAAGGTTGAAATAGGGTCCAACGCAGAGGTAGGTTCATCCAACAACAATACCTCGGGTTCAATCGCTATCGCTCTCGCAATAACCAAGCGTTGCTGCTGTCCACCGGATAATCCAAATGCATTTTCGTGCAAACGATGTTTTACCTCATCCCACAAGGCCGCCGCTCGTAATGAATACTCTGCCGCGTCATCGAGTGTCCGACTGTTTTTTATACCTTGTAAGCGTAGACCATAGACCACATTCTCATAAATGGATTTAGGAAAAGGATTGGGGCGCTGAAAGACCATCCCGACTCGGCGTCGCAACGTCGGCACATCGACATCACTGTCATAGACATTTTTACCATGCAATTTCACAGCGCCTTCAACTCGACAACCATCGACTAAATCGTTCATTCGATTAATACAGCGTAATAACGTCGACTTACCACAACCTGAAGGACCAATAAATGCCGTCACCTGCCCTTTGGGAATACGCATCGAAATTCCATTTAAAGCACGAGTCTGTTGGTAATACAAACTGAGTTCTTCAATAGTAATCGCGGTTTGCTGATCCGTTAAATGATGAACATCTAAGGGAGGCTGATAACCTAATGTTTGCTCAACAGAAAACATATTTAATCTTGTCCTAAGGTTCGGTATTTTTCACGCAAGTTATTGCGAATATGAATGGCGGTTAAGTTCAACATCACGACCACGGTCACCAGTAAAAAGGCCGTGGCATACACTAAGGGGCGAGCAGCTTCAATATTGGTGGTTTGAAAACCAACATCGTAAATGTGAAATCCCAAATGCATAAACTTGCGCTCTAGATGTACAAAAGGAAACTCGCTATCGACAGGTAAATTCGAGGCTAGCTTAACTGCACCGACTAACATCAAAGGAGCCACTTCGCCAGCGGCGCGAGCAATCGCAAGAATCAGCCCAGTAATCATCGCTGGACTGGCCATCGGCAGCACTATCCGCCAAATGGTTTCAAACTGCGTTGCCCCTAACGCTAATGAACCATAACGCACTGATGGCGGAATGCGTGTTAACCCCTCTTCGGTGGTCACGATCACCACCGGTAAGGTAAGCACCGCTAACGTTAATGCCGCCCACAATAATCCCGGCGTACCAAAGGTGGGGGCTGGTAAACTATCGGCATAAAACACATTATCAATACTTGCGCCAATCGTATACACAAAAAAGCCCAGCCCAAATACCCCATAAACAATCGATGGCACACCCGCTAGGTTGATCACCGCAACGCGAATTAAACGCGTAAAAGCATTGTCTTTGGCATATTCATGAAGGTAAACCGCAGCAATAACACCCAGTGGCATCACAATCACCGACATGATCAATACCAACAATACGGTGCCAAAAATGGCGGGAAAGACCCCACCTTCAGAATTCGAGTCGCGAGGCGAGTCGGATAAAAAATCCCACAAATGCTTCAGCCAGCGAATCACTTTCTCGGCATGGGTCATTTCATTGGGATACCAATAATCGAGCACCTGACTCATTGGGATACCAATCATATCACCAGCCATATCTTGCAATAAGAGTCGCTGATCATCCAATATTGCCCTTAAGCTTTCTAATCGTTGCTCAGCTTCGGCCAGCTCACTCACCCATTGCTGCTCTTTTTGCTGGCGCTCTGTACGCTGGTTAGGGGTTTGTTTTAAAGAACTGGGATCTGAGAGACGAAGCGTCGTTAACTGATGAGCCAGTTCACGAATGCGCGGTCGAACTTGCTGCTCGATCTCCGCTCTTATCTGCTGAGTCTGCCCAAAAACGGTTGCTAACCACTGAGAGGGACTTAAAGGCTGCTCTTGACTGATGAGTGTCGATTCAAAACCAATCGGCTTACCATAAAACTGCCCGTCATGGGTTCGTTGCAAGACGACCCAACCATGAGCAAGGGTCGCCGGTGACAATTTAATATCAAGAATCGACAAAAAATCAGCCTGATAAATGTCTCGATTAGCCACCTTAATGTTTAATCGTTGCACGTGGCCTTGCGCAATCGCGTCTTCAGGTAGGCTTATTCCCATCTCAAGAAGATGATTGACCGTCACCTTTTCTCGAGCATAGAGCTGCCCAACTAAAGTATGACCATCTTCAGTTTGCCATTGATAGAGCGGCGCTGGCCAAAAATAAATTAATCCTTTCCAGCCAATTAATAACAATAAGCCTAATACTGAGATCAAACTGATGCTAACGGCGCCAGCCGTTAGCCAAATCCAAGGAGAGCCAGATTGAAATTGCTGGGTCAGTTTCATTTACGTGCTCCCGATTATAATGAACGATATTTGGCGCGTAAGCGCTGACGCACCCACTCAGCAAAGGAGTTAACGATAAAAGTAAAGACAAACAACAATAACGCCGCTAAAAACAGCACTCGATAATGAGAGCTCCCCACCGCAGACTCAGGTAGTTCAATCGCAATATTGGCTGAAATGGTGCGCATGCCTTGTAAAATATTCCAATCGAGAATAGGCGTATTCCCTGTTGCCATCAGTACGATCATGGTTTCGCCAACGGCTCGCCCCAACCCCATCATGATTGCCGAAAAAATTCCTGGGCTGGCGGTCAATAACACGACGTGGGTTAAGGTTTGCCATCCAGTCGCCCCAAGAGCCAATGAACCATCCGATAAATGCTTCGGAACCGAGAAAATCGCATCTTCAGCAATGGTAAAAATCGTTGGGATCACGGCAAATCCCATCGCAATCCCCACAATTAACGCATTACGCTGATCAAAACCAATGCCTCTTTGATCCAAAAAGAGCAGTACATCTCCGGCAAACAAGACTTGTTCGATGAGATGACTAAAAGAGAGCGTCAATGCCATGATAACGATCATTAATGGCACTAAGATCAGTGCTTGCCAACCGGAAATGTCATACCCCAAATAACGTTTAGGTAACCAAGACCAGATAACACCAATGATTAACGTCGAGATGGGTAAACCGATTAAAAGTGTGACTACCGCTGCTAAATTGTTTTCTACGATAGGTGCAAACCATAGCCCAGCGAGAAAGCCAATGATCACCGTCGGAAGCGCCTCCATCAATTCAATGGTCGGCTTCACCACTCGACGCATCGCGGGTTTCATAAAATAAGCGGTATAAATAGCGGCAAACACCGCTATCGGCACGGCAAATAGCATGGCATAGAAAGCCGCTTTCAATGTACCAAACGCAATCGGCACTAAACTTAATTTAGGTTCAAACTGCTCATTCGCCGCGGTTGACTGCCACACAAACTGCGGCTCTGGATAGCCTTCATACCAGACTTTTTTCCATAGTGCCGAAAAGGAAATCTCAGGATGAGGATTATCCAATTCAATGACCTGAACGATTCCATCGTCCCAAGTGGCAATATAACGCTCGTTATTCGACATCACCGCTAGCGTCGGCGCTTTAGGAAAAACCCGCTCAAACAACACCAGCTTTTCACTGGTGGTATAATGACTTTGTAGCGTGCCATTAGGATAAAAAGTATAAAAACCTTTACGCTGAGTATCCGTGAGCAAAAGCTGAATAGACGGTGCCAGCTGAAAATCACGAATCGACTGCAACTGGCGTTGACCTTGCTGTAAAACATCAAACCATTGGCTAACAACGCCATTCTCGTAAGTAATCAGCAGCGAGTAAGCGCCGGATAACAAGGTCATATTCGTTACTAAACGCTGCGGCTGACCGCGACTAAGATCCACTTGTTCACGCAGACGATACGCTTCACCATCACGCTGAATAACCGCCAATTGCGAGCCGGTACGTAAGTAAATCGTCTGGCCATCTGGAGTAATAAGCAGTTGATCCAGTTGCGCGTACCGAGTCGGTAATACCGTTTCTGCCATGGCTAAAGGCGCTTGTCGCGCCAGCCAACGAATCATTACCCGTTGGTCAGCCAAATAACTGACCGTATAAAGATAGTCAGCCGTTAGCGCAAAGTTGAACTGCTCAATCACCGCTTCCTCTGGTGCTGCAACCAGCGTAGATTCGGTGCTTAATGACTCCAGCACAGGGGTAAACTCTCGTCGCTGTTGAGTTATTGAATAATCAAACCGAGGACGAAAAAGATGCACCTGATGCGCAGCATCCAAAACCGCATACCACCCGTCTTGTGCCGTACTGGCTTCTATTTTAACAGGAACAAAAGACAAAGGCTGTCGCCATAACGGCTGATCACTCGGTTGCTTTAGCGCCCAAAATTCCGCTTCACCATATTGATCGACCACGAACAGATGCTCACCATAATCATCCATCGCCAGTACCTGAGGCTGCACAGAAGAAATCGGCTGTTTAGCAAAGTTGGCATCAAGCTTGGCATCTGCAAAAAGTGGTAGGGTGACCAACGCCAAATAAACAAAAATTAAAATCAGAGCCGCTAAGACTCCAACCCCACCACAGGTTACCGCAAAGCGAACGCAACGATCTTTCAAGCGTCGTTTATGATCTCGTTGCTGTAATGAAAATTCACTGTGGGGCATCAATTCACTCTATCCTTGTTATCTTGAGGGGGCGGCCGAGCTTAGAAAGCGGTAGTGACCAACAGCACGGAGAGTAAGAATAAGATCGCGAGCGCAAGAAGCGCATCAGAATAACCAGCCGCTTAACTATGTGAAGCGTTTCATACTTTATGGTGCTACAGGGTATACTATTTCAAATACGTGACGGTTATATTACAGCGCAGATAAGCAACTGAAAACAAAACCACTCTATATCAACTCAATTTGTAATAATTATGTCATATCATCGCTTTAGTTTGCACAATGATCATTGCGATTGGCTTATCTACAAATAACGTCGATCGTCAGATAGACGGCAGTCCGTCGCCATGAGTATAGATAAACGATGTGATTGAGATGACGTAAATTATAAACTAGGCAACAGATAAGCATGGCGGAAACCGACGCATCATCTCGTCAAGGTTTTCGAGCTTAAGCAAAAGAAAGGAATCCATGAGTACCGAAAAGTTGTACATCGACAAAGAATTAAGTTGGCTTTCGTTTAATGAGCGTGTGTTGCAAGAAGCGGCAGATAAAACGGTACCATTGATTGAAAGAATTCGTTTTTTAGGTATTTTTTCTAATAACTTAGATGAATTCTATAAAGTCCGTTTTGCCGATGTCAAACGGCGAATTTTAATCAACCGTGAACAAGGCGTAAAAGATAGCTCCAAGCATCTACTGAGTAAAATGCAGAGCAAAGCGTTTAAACTGAACCAAGATTTTGATCGTCTATACAGTGAATTGATTGTCGAAATGGCCCGGCGGCGGATTTTTTTAGTCAATGAGACCCAACTCGATCCCTTACAGCAAAAGTGGATCAGTAAATATTTTCATAAAGAGGTGTTACCCCATATTACTCCGCTATTGCTGCGTGATGATATTGATGTATTGCAATTTCTTAAAGATGAGTACGCTTACATTGCCGTTGAGCTTAAAAAAGACCAGCAATCAAGCTATGCCCTGCTCGAGATCCCAACCGATCACTTACCTCGCTTTGTCATGTTACCTGAGCAAAAAGGCAAAGGACGCAAGACCATTATTTTGCTCGATAATATTATTCGTTACTGTTTAGATGATATTTTCCGTGGCTTTTTTGATTACGACACGCTTCACGGCTACGCAATAAAAATGACTCGAGATGCAGAGTACGATTTACGCCGCGAAGTTGAGTACAGTTTACTCGAACAATTATCAGAAGGCTTAAGTCAGCGACTGACCGCGATGCCCGTGCGTTTTATCTACGAACATGATATGCCTGAAGCCATGCTGACGTTTTTATGTGAAAAACTCAAAATTTCTTATTATGATAGTCTGCTTCCCGGTGGTCGTTATCACAACTTTAAAGACTTTATCGCGTTTCCCAATGTTGGGCGCGATTACTTAGAAAACCGTACATTACCACCTCTCAAATGTGCTGATTTCGATGGTTACTTAAACGCGTTTGATGCCATTCGTAGCCAAGACATCTTACTCCACTACCCTTACCATCGCTTTGAGCATATCACCGAGTTAGTGCGCCAAGCCTCGTTTGATCCCAAAGTGATCAGTATTAAAATCAACATTTATCGGGTAGCTAAAAACTCTAAATTGATGAATTCGTTGATCGATGCAGTGCATAACGGTAAACGTGTCGTCGTGGTCGTCGAGCTGCAAGCGCGTTTTGATGAAGAAGCCAATATCGAATGGTCCCGGATCCTCACTGAAGCGGGCGTTGACGTGATTTTTGGTATCCCAGGAATGAAAATTCATGCCAAGTTACTGTTGATTACTCGTCGAGAAGAGAGTGAATTAGTGCGCTATGCACATATTGGTACCGGGAATTTCCATGAAAAAACCGCACGGATTTATACTGACTTTTCTTTACTCACCGCCGATCATGAACTCACCAATGAAGTGCGTAGTGTGTTTGCGTATATTGAAAATCCATTTCGCCCGATTAAATTTACTCACTTACTGGTTTCACCGCGAAATAGCCGTACCCAGTTGTATCGGTTAATTGATAGTGAAATTGCCAATGCCCGTAACGGTAAGAAGGCTGAAATCATGGTTAAAGTGAATAATTTGGTTGATAAAGGATTGATCAATAAACTCTATGGTGCGAGCAGCGCGGGCGTTAAAATAAAAATGATCATTCGCGGTATGTGTTCATTAGTTCCCGGTGTTGCAGGAGTCAGTGATAACATTAGTATTATTAGTATTGTTGATCGTTTCTTAGAGCATCCACGAGTACTGATCACCCATAACGATGGCGACCCTTTAGTCTATATCTCTTCGGCTGACTGGATGACACGTAACCTCGATCATCGGATTGAAGTAACCACACCCATTCGTAGCCCACGTTTAAAACAACGGATCATCGATATCATTAATCTCCAGTTTACCGATACCGTCAAAGCTCGAGTTATCGATAAAGAGATGAGTAACCGTTACGTCAAACGCGGCAATCGGAAAAAAATACGTTCACAATTGGCTATTTACGACTACCTTAAACAAATAGAAAAAGAAACACGCAAACCCAAAGGAAACCTTGAGCCACATGAAAACCCACTCTGAGATCTCTTCTCCAGACAGTAGCGAATCGACCAGCCGAGAAATCGCGGCGATTGATCTTGGCTCAAATAGCTTCCATATGGTGGTCGCAAAAGTCGTTGAACAAGATTTACAACTGATCAGCCGCCATAAACAACGGGTGCATTTGGCATTAGGCTTAGATGAACAAAAAAATCTGGATCACGCCTCCATTGAGCGAGGGTTAGCCTGTTTAGCCATGTTTGCCGAGCGGCTCCAAGGGTTCAAAGTCGAGAATGTCCGTATCGCGGCCACCCACACCTTACGTCAAGCTAATAACGCTCACCTTTTCTTACAACGAGCGTTAGAGGTGATGCCTTTTCCTATCGAAATTATTCCTGGCAGTGAAGAGGCGCGATTGATTTATCTTGGTGTAGCTCATACTCAACCGCAAGCAGACTCTATGCTGGTCGTCGATATTGGCGGTGGAAGTACGGAGCTGATCATCGGTAAAGGCTTTGAAGCTGAATTGGTTAACAGCAAACAGATGGGCTGTGTCAGTTACACTGAACGCTTTTTTACCAATGATAAACTGTCCAAGAAAAAGTTTGCTCAAGCGATTTTATCGGCGGAACAAAAACTCGAGTCCATGGCCAGTAAATATCGTAAAAAAGGCTGGCAGCGTGCGTTTGGCTCATCCGGTACCGTCAAAGCTATCCATGAAGTATTGATTGGCTTAGGCTACGACGATGGCGTGATCACCCAAGAACGGCTACATAAATTAGTCGATAAGCTGTGTGAGTCTAATCAAATTGCGGATATTCAATTAACCGGACTGACTGATGATCGTAAACCGGTCTTTCCTGCCGGAGTTGCCATCTTAACCGGTGTCTTTAATGCATTAAAGATCAAGGAAATGCATTTTTCCGATGGCGCATTGCGCGAAGGCTTACTGTATGAAATGGAAGATAGGTTCAAGTACGACGATGTCCGTTTACGCACGACAGAAAACTTAGCGGTCAAACACTTCGTTGATTTAGAGCACGCGGCAAAAGTTAAGGGCTACGCTAAAGAGTTTTTGAGTCAAGTTAATGACGAATTAGGACTCAAAGCCAACAGTGATTTATTTGCGCTACTAGAATGGGCTGCGCTACTCCACGAAGTTGGCCTTAGCATCAGCTTACAAGCCTTTCATCGTCACTCCGCTTACATCTTACAGCACACCAATATGCCAGGGTTTAACAGTGAACAACAAAGGGTGCTCGCCACGCTGGTTCGCTTTCAACGTAAAGCTCTTAAGCTTGGTGAAATGAGCGATTTCTATCTCTATAAGAAAAAACACATCATCGGCCTTATCCGCGTGTTACGGTTAGCGATTGTCCTAAATGGACAGCGCAATGATGATCCACTTCCCGAGATTCGCTTAAGTGCCAAAGAAGATCGGTGGCAATTAACATGCAGTGATCCGGCTTGGCTTGAAAACAACAAACTGCTGCACATCGATTTACTCAGTGAACAAGCCTATTGGCATAAAGTTGGTTGGACGTTAACGTTTTAAATCAAGCGGGTCAAAGCCTAGATTTTACTGCTGGCATGCGCGGTAAACACGGATCACTGAATCCCCACTTTGGCCAATTCTTGCTGCGCGACCTCAGCAGAAATGGCTAAGTAACCTTCTTTGCTAACCAGATCTTGTCCCTGCTTAGAAAAGATAAAACGCACAAATTCTCTTTCCAGCGGCATTAATGGCCGCCCTGGGTGTTTGTTAACGTACAAATACAGATAACGAGATAAAGGGTATTCACCAGACAAAATATTATCGTGTGAGGGATAAACGTAATCTCGTCCTTGGCGAGCAATCGGGACCAGTTTCACTCCAGAAACACGATAGCCTACCCCAGAATAGCCTAATGCATTAATCGATGAAGCGACCGACTGCACCACAGAGGCTGAACCCGGCTGTTGATTGACATGGGCTTTAAAATCACCGCCACACAACGCGGTTTGCTTAAAATAGCCGTACGTTCCCGATACCGAATTACGTCCAAACAACTGCATGCGTCGCTGTGCCCACGAGTAATCTAGACCTAATTGTGACCAACGGTTGATCGATTCTGTGGCTCCGCAACGTAACGTTACTGAAAAAATCTGATCGAGCTCGGTAAAATTCAACCCCTCGATGGGATTATCTCGATGAGCAAACACACCAATCGCATCAATCGCAATCCGTAACTCAGTCGGCTTGTAGCCATGGGTGCGTTCAAACGCTTCAATCTCACGTAGACGCATTGGTCGACTCATCGGTCCAAATTGCGCTGTTTCTTCCGTTAAGGCTGGAGGTGCCGTCGATGAGCCTGATGCTTGTACTTGAGCATTAACATTAGGATACAGCTCATTAAACGCTTCTGCCCAAAGTGTTGTCAGCCCGGCAAGAGTATCCGAGCCCACAGAAAGGACACTCCCCGATATACCCGGTACGCGATGATAATCGGTGAGTGATTGCGCTGCTCCTGAACTGAACGGAAAACTCGCCATCATCACCATCAACCAACGTCTTAATTGCATTTCACCACCAAACGTTTCGGTAACACAAACGAGAAACAGCTCCCAACGCCAACCTCACTGCGAATATCTAAATGGCTATCGTGATGGGAAAGCGCATGTTTGACAATCGCCAACCCCAGACCACTACCACCGGTATCGCGTGATCGCGCTTTATCCACTCGATAAAAACGCTCGGTTAAGCGATGCAAATGCTGAGCCGCAATCCCTTCACCACGGTCTTCCACTTCAAACAACGCCCCTTGTTCAGTATTTTGCCAGCGAACCTGAATCTCTGCGCCCGCTGGGGTATATTTCACGGCGTTATAAACTAAATTAGAAATAGCGCTACGCAGTTGGTCTTCATCGGCTAAGACTTTAAGCTGTTTATCCACAGTAAAACGAATCTGATGAGCCTGTTCACCACTTAAACTTAACGCTTCTTTTTCTAACACCTCAAGCATCGCTGGGACATCAACTTCTTCATCCAACTCATGAATGGGCGAAGCCTCAATTTTCGATAAGGTGAGCAATTGATTAACTAAACTCGACATCCGATTCAACTGCTCGGTCATCACTCCGTGGGCTTTCGGCCACATTGGACCGAGTAGCAGATCTGGGTCTTCCGTCATTTCTAAGTAACCTTGCAGTACCGTCATTGGCGTGCGTAACTCATGCGATACATTAGCAAAAAAGTTTCGTCTCATGCCTTCAAGCTGCTTCACCTGAGTCACATCACGTACGACCATTAAATGTTCACCTTCGGTATACGGCACGATACGTAGCTCTAAAGATCGCTCAACATTCAATGGCGAGTGCATGGTCAACGGTTCTGAAAAATCATTTTTCTGCAGATAATTGATAAAACCTGGCGTGCGGATCAAATTGGAAATCGGCTGTCCAGCATCATCGGGCCAACGAAATCCCAACAAATGCTGCGCTAAGCGGTTGCACCACACAATATTGCCTTCTGCACGAAACACCACCACCGCATCAGGTAACGATTCTGCACCATTACGAAAACGGCGAATTAAATTGGTGAGCTCTTTGCGCTTTTTGCGTTGCCGCTGCTGCAAACGATAAATACCATTAAACAGCGACTCCCAATTCCCTGAACCAGAAGGGGGTGTTAAGCGCTTTTCATCCCACAACCAAGCCGAAAATCGCACTTGATTATGCAAATGCCAAACCAGCTGTAATGCCGTTGCCGCTAACAGCAACCAAGGCATATGCCCAAATACCCAGCCAACAATCAGCCAGGGAAGGTAAAAAAAAGCCAGCTCCCAGGCCAGCTTTTTCCAAGTTAATCGTTCAACCATAATACTCCACAACGGGCCGACTTAAGCTTTGGTTGAAAACCGGTAGCCAGCGCCACGCACGGTTTGAATCAGCTTATCATGCCCGGCATCTTCTAAAGCTTTACGCAAGCGGCGAATGTGCACATCCACCGTACGATCTTCAACATAGACATTGGTGCCCCAGATGTTATTCAGCAGTTGCTCTCGACTGTATACGCGCTCTTGGTGAGTCATAAAAAAGTGCAGCATCTTAAACTCGGTCGGTCCCATCTCTAGCGCCATATCATCAGCGGTCACTCGGTGAGACACCGGATCCAATTTTAAACCTTGCACATCAATGACATCTTCTAATGAGGTAGGAGTAACACGGCGAATAACCGCTTTTAAACGCGCAATCAACTCTTTCGGTGAAAACGGTTTGGTAATGTAATCATCCGCTCCTACTTCTAAACCACGAACTTTATCTTCTTCTTCACCCCGAGCGGTCAGCATGACAACCGGAATGTTACGTGTTAACTCTTCACGTTTCATGTGTTTGATAAAGTTAATCCCGCTACCGCCGGGTAGCATCCAATCGAGCAGAACAAGATCGGGGAAAGGTTCAGCGAGCTTAGTCACCGCGCTATCATAATCTTCAGCTTCCACTGCTTGATAGCCTTTTTGTTCAAGCACAAAACACAACATTTCACGAATGGGTGCTTCATCCTCAACAACCAGAATCCTTCTAGACATAATTGAATAACCTTTGTTATTAATCAACGCTATGCATTATGGGAAATGATTATGACACTTTTGTGACCTTTGCAAACTAATTTTCATATAAAGTTCACGCTTGTGTACGGTTTACGAGATGATTAGCATGACCAAACTCCGCTAACCAATCGTCATTTCGTGTCGTAAGAGTATAAGACATTAATCGTCAATTCCCCTATCATAGACGAATTGTGAACAACCAAAAGAAGCGCACTATGTGGTTTAAAAATTGTATGGTGTATCGCGTCAATCGTGATATTCCCTTTAATGCGGATCAACTGGAAACTCAACTAACGGAATTTCGTTTTAGCCCTTGCTCTAGTCAAGACAAACAGAAGTTTGGCTGGGTGCATGCCCTTGGTAAACATGGCGATATGATGACGCACGTTAGTGATGGACGAATACTGATTTGCGCCAAAAAAGAAGAAAAAATGCTCCCAGCGTCGGTGATCAAAGAGTCTTTGAATGCCAAAGTCGACACCATTGAGACGCAAGAAGGTCGACCACTCAAGAAAAAAGAGAAAGAGACCTTAAAAGAAGAAGTCATGATTGATTTGCTGCCGCGAGCCTTCACTCGTAGCCATTATACCTACGTACTCATCATGCCTAAAGAAGGGTTAATTCTGGTCGATGCTAGCAGCTATAAAAAAGCCGAAGATGTTCTGGCTCTGCTGCGCAAAACCATGGGCAGCTTACCCGTTGTACCAGCAATTCCTGAAGTCGCGGTCGAAACCACATTGACTCAATGGGTCAAGGATGGCAACGTACCACAAGGCTTTACGCTCTTAGAAGAAGCAGAGTTAAAATCCACCTTAGAAGATGGCGCAACCATCCGTTGTAAAAAGCAAGAGCTGACCAGTGATGAAATCATCAGTCATATTGCCGCTAATAAAGTGGTGACTAAGTTAGCGCTCAACTGGCAAGAGCGGATCAGTTTTATTCTGGCCGACGATTGCAGCTTAAAGCGTTTGGTATTTAGTGATGAGCTCAAAGATCAAAACGAAGATATTCCAAGAGAAGACCAAGCGGCGCGATTCGATGCGGATTTATCGTTAATGTGTGGTGAATTTTCTGCTCTATTACCTAACTTATTTGATGTATTAGGCGGCTTACCGTCAAACGACGCCTAACGGCCTATTCAGGCTGGTATCTCCAGCCTGAATCCTTTCTCTTCATCCTTCCACGACAAGACCAAGACGCCAAGGGATAATAACCTGAAAAAGAGTATGGTCACCGCTTACCTTTTGACGTAAAATTTGCGCCCTTTCCAATACCATGAGGTGGTATTGGCCTGACTTGAAATCAGATTGAGAAGCTAATAATGAGTACAACATCCCCTTTCGTTCCTGAGCTACTGTCACCTGCCGGTAGTCTAAAAAATATGCGTTATGCCTTTGCTTACGGCGCAGATGCTGTTTATGCCGGCCAACCGCGTTACAGCCTACGCGTACGTAATAACGAGTTTAACCACGAAAATCTGCAAATCGGCATTAACGAAGCGCATGCACTGGGTAAAAAATTCTATGTGGTGTGTAATATTCAGCCACACAACTCAAAATTAAAAACCTTTATTCGCGATCTAAAACCGGTTATCGACATGGGACCGGATGCATTAATTATGTCCGATCCCGGCCTGATCATGATGGTACGTGAAGCGTTTCCTGAGATGGCGATTCATTTGTCAGTACAAGCTAATGCGGTTAACTGGGCAACGGTTAAGTTTTGGTCAACCCAAGGTGTCGAACGCGTAATATTATCTCGCGAGCTGTCACTAGAAGAGATCGAAGAAATTCGCCAACAATGCCCAGAGACTGAGCTAGAAATCTTTGTTCATGGCGCACTGTGCATGGCCTATTCGGGCCGCTGTTTATTATCAGGCTACATGAATAAACGAGACCCGAACCAAGGTACTTGCACCAACGCTTGCCGTTGGGAGTACAAAGTTGAAAAAGGCCAAGAAGATGCCTCAGGGCAAATTGTCGAACAGTTCGATCCAAGCGCCGCCCAAGCGATTGAAGTACAAACAGAGCGTCCCGATAACACCTTAGGATTAGGTAAACCGATTGATGATGTCGTGCTGTTGTCTGAAAGCCACCGCCCTGAAGAAAAAATGGCCGCGTTTGAAGATGAACATGGTACCTATATCATGAACTCAAAAGACTTACGCGCCGTTCAGCACGTTGAACGTTTAACCAAAATGGGCGTTCACTCGCTCAAAATTGAAGGTCGTACTAAGTCATTCTATTACTGCGCCCGAACGGCTCAAGTTTATCGTAAAGCGATTGATGATGCCGTCGCTGGCAGACCGTTTGATGACAGCCTAATGGGCACCTTAGAAAGCCTCGCGCATCGCGGCTATACCGAAGGTTTCCTACGTCGTCATACTCATGATAGCTACCAAAACTATGACTATGGTTACTCTGTCTCCGATAGTCAGCAATTTGTCGGTGAGTTTACCGGTAAACGCCGTGGTGATTTAGTTGAAGTGGAAGTGAAGAACAAGTTCTGTGTCGGTGACAGTCTTGAGTTGATGACCCCTAAAGGCAATATCATTTTTACTCTTGAAATGATGGAAAACCGCAAGTCGCAAGTTATTGATGATGCAAAAGGTAATGGACACTTCGTGTTTATTCCTATGCCTGAAGACTTAGATCTTGAGTACGCGTTATTAATGCGTAACCTCAATGCCGGTCAAGATACTCGCAACCCAACAGGCAAATAATCATGGCACTATTGATCACAGACAAATGCACCAACTGTGATATGTGTGAACCAGAGTGTCCAAACGGCGCCATTTCGATGGGTGAATACGTTTATGAGATTAACCCAGATTTATGTACCGAGTGCAAAGGACACTATGATCAACCGACCTGTCAGTCGGTGTGTCCGATCAATAACTGTATTATTACGGATCCTCAACACATTGAAAGCGAAGAACAACTGCTAGAAAAATTTGTTATCCTTCAAGGATTAGCTTAGCTATTTTTTTAGTGGTTGCTTGATAAAAAAATCCGCCAGTGAAGGCGGATTTTTATTACTGATTAATTCAACTTATTTACTTAGCGACGGCGACGGAACCACCCTGCCAAGCCGATTAACATCAATCCAAACAAGCCCGCGCTTCCTGCTGAACCGCCAGTACGGTCATACTCAGGGATAACGCGCTCTGGTTGTAGCCCTTGTTGACGACGAACTTCAACTGGGAAGCTAACACGGCTATTGTCTACTACCTGATTAGCTTCACCACGAACTAAATGCATATGTAATGCATAATCGTCACCAGCAGGGATACCAAACAAGCTAACGTCTACGACTTGTTGACCATCTTTACTTAGCGTTGGCTGTGGAATACGAGCCAGTTGTGGTTCACGTAAACCATCGAACTGAATCATTACTTTATCGCCTTCTTTAGCTGTTTCAGGCATTAATAAAGGCACATCAATTCGGCTGTTGTTGATGGTTAATAGTACCGGACGCTGCTGACCACGTAAACTTTCACGTTCTGCCACTTTATAATCAAGAACCAGCAACACTGGATCATGATCCGATGAGCGATAATGAGTTACCGTCATTTGACCATTATTATTATGGTGGAAGTTCTGCCAATGACTACCTTTATGTGGACGGCCATTATTTTGCTTACTGTAATCAAACAGAGGTGATTCGATACTATTAATGCGCCAGTCTATGGCATCAACCAATCGATTACGCAATGATGGCGAGATTAACGCATGGTCAAGTGAACCTAACTCATCGTTAAACGAATAACCCCAGCTCTTTGGACGCTCAAATTTAACGTCTTTATAAGGCACAGCATTGATATAACCAAAAGTACGGTCAATACGTTTACCACTTAAATCGCTAAATTGCGGACGATCACCAATATAAGTATAACGGCCGGCATGAACAGCTTTACCCGTTAGGTTTTCAGTTAATACCAACATTGGGTCTTCCATCGCATACGAGTTTAAATCACCAAGAATAACTTTATCACCAGGAATTTTATCAAGCTGCTTACCAAGCTCATAAGCGGCGGCCACTCGGAAGTTCTCACATTGACCTTGGAAATCAGAATCAGGCAAGGAATCACCAGGACTGAAACTAGCAACATCTACTCCATCCCAATCATCAATACAGTTAGAACCTTTGGATTTTAGGTGGTTGGCAGAAACCGTTAACTGTTTACCTGTGTTATGCACCAAGAACGTCGCGGTTAGAGCATCGCGTTGGAAAGCACGGCCGCTACTTAGTGGACGTCCCTGGCTATCAATAAAGACCTCACCAGTTTTAGGATCGGTAATCGATGGCGCATTCTGATTTGGTAAACGAATAACTTGGCTATCCGTCAAGGTTACTCGGCTTGGGCGATAAATAATTGCGTTAGTAATGGCATCAGTACCAACATGGTCATGATGGTCAAACACTAGATCGTTATTCGAGTCAATCGCAATAAAGCTGTAACGATTTTGGATTGAATCGCGGTAAAAACGATGTGAATAACGATCGCGGGTGTACTTCTTGTTCAGCTCGTCTACTAGTTGAGCAATAGCAGAGCGAGTACCAAAGCCGTTATTTTCCATTTC
This sequence comes from Vibrio sp. A11, assembly GCF_013048705.1. NCBI lineage: Bacteria > Pseudomonadati > Pseudomonadota > Gammaproteobacteria > Vibrionales > Vibrionaceae > Vibrio > Vibrio sp. A11. Next base: position 58,670 of record NZ_VHSI01000017.1, read on the forward strand.
TAACAAACCAACGATATCGGCATCCATACGATACAATGCTTCAACCACTTTCGCTTGCTGTAATTCGAACTCTTCCATATCAAACGCACCACGATTATTACCATGACGATTTGGATCGCCACCAAATGGTGAGTTGAAATAGTTAAGTACGTTTTTCGAACCCAAGACTAATGGGAAATGTCCTTGATCATGACGCTGATAACGATGCTGACCAATGCTATTTTGATTCCCATTTTCTGGAATCTTGTTTAATTTCAATGTTTCTAGCTTACCATCAACTTCAATTTTATACTCTGGATGGCTAGTACGTCGAATATCATTACGCTTGAAGTTCTTGCTCGTTACTGAAGTATCAGATTCAGGGATCACCAGACGATATTCATCACGGGTAAACACCAGCATACCTGTGATATCCATCACTGAGTCATTCACTAAGATGACATTCTGGTTCGGTTTATCTTTAAACGCTGGGAAATAAGGAATTTCCCCATCTCGAGCACTGCGATCGCTTTCAACAAATAGACGGCGGCGCTGATTCTCTTTAGCAGCTTCTTGAGACTCTTCACTACCGGCTACATGTAACTGGTTCGGCTGCATATTCACACGCTCATAAGCCAGTACCATATTTTGTCTAAACGAGCCAAAGTCAAAAGTAAAGGTGCGGCTGACACGCATATCTTGCTTGCCATCCTGATCAGGATTAACGTCATCAGGCAGCTTAATCAACATACCTTCGTGACGCTCTAGGGTACGGCTGAAATCTAACCGGCGCTCATCCCCCTCACCCACGTAATCACTGTCATTAATTTGCAGCGGAGTAATTCTGACCGGGTTATTCTCAGAAACAACATCATATTCACTAATAAAGTTATTTGGCACACCACTGGCAAGAAGACGAGTCATTCCCCAATATTCTTGTACATGCGCTTCAAAACAGATTTCTTTACCGATGAAATTAGGTGTCATACCCGATGTATCCATACGAACAAAGATACCATCTGAACCTTTTCCATCTCCCGCGTGTTTATCTTGTAAATAAACGCCGCGCCAATCTCCCACACCTTGAGAGTATTGGGCTATTACGCCTGTTACTTTATAAGGTTTAGAGCTCCAAAAACCATTGTCAACATAAGGGGACGATTCGCCTTCACCTTGTATTTGACGAATAGTCTTTCTATCCGCAGTAGACAGTTCACACACACCTGGTACTGGTTCAGGCTCTGGTAAATCAGCAGCATCTTCACCATATAAGGTGCGATCCCCTAGCCCATCATAAATAAAAGGTTGATATTCATGCCAATCTGTTGAACGCCACTCTTTTTGCGGGGTTGCATCTGGTAAACGATGCCAAGTTCGTTGGTATCCCCAACCATTGGTGCTATTATTTACACCAGGTACTAGTTGTACTATTCCCACCACATCATGAATATTAGCGACAGCCGTATCAGCATCCGTAGTCATTATTGGCGCAATAAAGACTTTATCATCGCCATTAAACGGTAAACTATGAGTCACCGTCATCGCATTTGGATCAAGCGCATTTTTTAGTTCATCAAGAGAGCCTCCATGATAAATCACCAATGACTGCCTAGGTGGTAAGGTACGGCCATTCAGTACGTTAGCTTGATTAAATAATGGATTTCCAGCATTGGTTGCCCCAACCGTATACAAAGCGGTGTTTTCAAATGTATGAGCAGTGGTATCACTGGTATTAAGAATCTCAATAGCCTTATTATTTCCCGACCCCATCACATAGCGGGAAATAACAATATCATTAATATCTGCCCACGCTGAAGCACTGAGAGTCAATGCAATCGAGGCAGTTAAGGTCTTTAATTTTATGTTCATTTATACTGTCCTTGTGAGCACATTAGAAGAAGACTGTCGCTTTGGCATAACTGCGATAATGCGAGTCACCAATATTGGCTTCAATTTCAATCACAGAAGAACGGGTAGGCTTATAGCGCACACCAACGGTTTGCCAAGTACGGCGTTTACCCCAGCTATCCCAACGATCAACATCGCCATCCCAAAATTCATCAAATTTGTCCCACTTTTGGTATTCTTCATAGTTCACTGAACCAATTAAATCCCATTGCGGAGTCAAACTGTATTGCAGGGAAACAAGACCACCATGGTTTTTCAGTTCTTGGTAATCATTGAATTGATAAACGGCTGGTTGGTCACCAACGGCTTCTTTGATTAGAGTGCGACGCTGAGCTTCATCTTGGTATTCAATAAAACCGTTAATGCCGAGCAAAATATCTGAAGTGATCGCGTAACGTAAGCCGATACCATATAAGGTTTTTTCACCCACTCGCGCTTCACCGCCAGAACCATTACGCTTTTCAGCGCCAAATACCACAGACAAAGGATCAGAGAAATAGCCCACATAGCCATTGACTGTGTTACCTAAAGGGGTACCAGAGGAACTTTCAGCACGATAACTGTAAGAGACACCGACACGGATCAAGTCAAAGTAGTGCCCTTCATACTTGATAGTACGAGATTGATCACCTGCTTCTTTTGTTTCCGCCCCACCTTCAATGGTTAAATCGCCAAAAGCATCATAATCATCAAAGGCAGTATCATTCAGGCCTATTTCAATATTATGTTGCGGAGAAATACGGTAACCCAGCCACACTTTATCTACTTCAGTGACCATCTCACCATTACCACCAGGCCAGTTTTCACGCAAATAATCCAACTCCAGACGATAGTGAATACCCCCGACCTGACCTTTGGCTCCTAATGTAGCAAAACTATCATCAATGAAGGATTCATCAGCATTAAATTGGTTAAATTTAGCTTTATTGCCAAAATAACCACCAACACCGACTTCACCAAACACATCCATATAATCACCATTATCCGCGGTATAAACACGAGCTGCATGGCCCGAAGCTGATAATGCTAAAAACACGGCGGACAGCGCTAAAGGTAACGCTGATTTTCGAGAAACTAATACTCGCATGCCATTTTCCTTGCTGTTGTTATATAACCCATTTATAGTGAGGTAAGTCACTTAATCATTAAAATTATACATAAAGCAACATTATGATTTTGTGACATGGCACGCGATGAATTTATTGATTTTAAGTAACTTTTCTATTGCTATAAAATAATCAATGTTAATACATAAGGTTACAAAAAAAACCGCCTTAAATAGCTTGAACAGGATTTGTTAAAGATTTGAGTTAGCTCTCAAAATCACACTATTCCGTAACTAATCGCAAACGTTTGCCATTGATTGAATTGGTTTTTATCAAGGAAAAAACGAAAAAAGGAGAGTTTAGTTCAATCAATGAAACGAAGTTCAAATAAAAAGCCCCTAGGGATAAACCTAGGGGCTAAAGCATGAAGAGTAGAGGTTAACGAAAAACTCGTTTAGGGATACATGCCTTTACCAAATAAATTAAAGACTCGCGCTACACCTTGGGTGAAGATCATCGGTTCAGTGAGAATGGCTAAACATAAGCAATCTTGCCCCGCATCGGTTTGTGGTGCGTGACAAATAGAAGCATCACGTTGGATAAAATCCCCCACCTCGTAATGGCCTTCTTCATCGCTAAATCCACCATGCAAAACCAAGGTAGATTCGATGCCTTTATGAGTATGTTGTGGCACACTCACTGCCTGATTAATGTACATTAAACTCATGCGCACTTTATCTTCACTATGTAAAGGAAGTGAATAAACCTTACCACCAAAATTGCGCCATTTAGTCTCGGCTGGGATCAAACGTCGCAGAGCAGCAGGAATCGCAATCGATTTACCATTAACCTCAATGGTCACCGGTAAAGATTCTGAGACCGATACTGGCGCACTTGGCACTGGGGTCGTAATAATCTCTGCCAGCATACCAGTCCAATCATCGGTCGATAACTCTTGCTCTAGCGCAGCCAGTTGCTCGCCTTGTTGCTCTTCAAATTGTTTAACCACTTGACGACAGTGAGCACACAACTCAAGATGAGTCGCCAGAGCGATTCCATGACAAGCATCAACATTGCCTTTGGCATACGCTTCAAGTAATGATAATTCTGGATGATAACTCATAACGGCTCCGCATCGATCGAGGTTCTTAGTTTTTCTACAGCTAACCGTAGACGTGATTTGACGGTCCCAAGAGGAATATCAAACATTTCCGCGACTTGTTGGTGCGGTAAATCTTCTAAATACACAGCTCTTACGACTTTTTGCTGTGATTCTGGTAGTAAATCAAGAAACTTAACCACTTGCTCTTTCAGTCTTTCATGCTCTGGCGAATAGTGGTCGATTAAATCTGGCGGACAATAATCGGTTGGCCAAATATCATCAGCAAGCACGTGCAACTCCCTTCCCTTTTGCTTACGCATTAAGTCGTAGCAGAGGTTACGTGCAATCGTGTAGACCCATGTTGACAGAGAGCTTTTCTGACTATCGAACAAATGCGATTTTTGCCATAACGCCGCCATCGTTTCTTGAACAATTTCCATCGCAACCTGCTCATTGCCTAACTGCTTAATCACAAACTGTTTAAGACGGGGAGAAAAAAAGTGGAACACGACACCAAAAGCGGCTTTATCCTGTTGCTGCACTTTTTCCATACAATCAGCCCAATCATCACGGGTAAAGGTTTGTGGATTTTGACTCGTCATAGGATACCTGTCCTTGCAAAACCTCGGCTTGAGATTTCTCCCCAATCACTCATATTACGTAAGTAAAGTCATCGTGGATCACTGACTGAGTAATGATGGAGATTTCAATACCTAGAGAAAGATTCATTATATACCCAAATGGCTGAGACAGGCAGAGTAGACTCGTGTTTGTCCTATGCGACTCTTATCCCTAAAAAGTTAAACGTGATTATTAAATCATCCACACAATAAAAGAAAGCGATAGCTTCACACTATCCCTGACCAGAACAATCATCATAGATTTCAATCGTCTGTGTAAGAAAAGACAATGCCGGATAACAGCTCTCATGATCGACCAAGCCCTCCCACTGAGCTTTTGATAAGGGGAGAATCTCCAACCAACGCTGAGCGACCCAACTCGCATCATCAAAAAAACGATGTGAATACAGTTGCCCCACTTGCGGAAACTGTTGGTAAATTTGCTGTAACTGCTCACTCAATAATAAGTGGTGGTCAGACAAAGGTGTGGTGGGCCAGTTAGTTAACCAACGGACGGTAGCTTTGCGTAACCCATCCGATTCACTGCGTACTTGTTCAATAAAAAAACGTTTAATGCCAACAACGGTGACCCCTAATAAACCATCGTCTACGGTTTCAAAATCAACAATCTTAACCCAAGTACCGAGGTACGAAAGCTGGTGACGTTTGTCTGCAGATTTATTATCCAATAAACAGACACCAAATCCGCTATTGGCTTTGCTGCATTCCGCAATCATTCGTTTGTATCTAGGTTCAAAAATGCGTAACTTCATTTTACCTTCCGGCAGTACAACCGAACTCAATGGAAAAAGCATAATTTCTTGCATTATTCCTCCCTCTATTTTTACTGATGCTTCTCCTGTTTACGAAATAGACAGTTAAGGGATCACTTACCGACTTTGTTGCTTTTGTGAGTGGTTTAATCCTTCCGATAATAACAAGCCAAGATCGCATTAATAATGCAAAAAAAATGAAAAAACACATTCTGGTTAATAAAAAAAAACAAAATAGTGTGACAGAAGTCAACATAACTGAGTTTTTCGCACTTTATTTCACTTTTAATTAAGAGATATATCGCTATTATGCCCAGCAATTAGCAAGGACAACATTCAGCCTTGTAAGTTCACTCAACAAAGAGAGTTCCCCTATGCGTAAATCACTTTTAGCTCTTGGCCTCATGGCTGCTACTTCTGCTCCTGTTATTGCTGCTGACTATTCTGACGGCGATATTCATAAAAACGATTATAAATGGATGCAGTTTAACTTGATGGGGGCATTCGACGAACTGCCAGGCAAATCAAGCCACGATTACTTAGAGATGGAATTTGGTGGTCGCTCAGGTATTTTTGACCTGTATGGTTATGTCGACGTATTCAATCTTGCTAGTAAATCAAACAGCGATAAAGCTGGCGCTCCAAAAATCTTTATGAAATTTGCGCCACGTATGTCTCTCGATGGATTAGCGGGTAAAGATCTCTCTTTTGGCCCAGTACAAGAGCTTTACATTGCTTCTCTATTTGAATGGGATGGAACTGATTACAAAACTAATCAATACTCTGTAAATAACCAAAAAATCGGTCTTGGTTCTGATGTGATGGTGCCATGGCTAGGTAAAGTTGGCGTTAACCTTTATGCAACTTATCAAGGTAATCAAAAAGATTGGAACGGTTTCCAAATTTCAACTAACTGGTTTAAACCTTTCTACTTTTTTGAAAATGGCTCATTTGTCTCTTACCAAGGTTACATTGATTACCAATTTGGCATGAAAGAGGAATATTCATCTTCAAGCAATGGTGGAGCAATGTTTAACGGTATTTACTGGCATTCCGATCGCTTCGCGGTTGGTTACGGTCTAAAAGGCTATAAAACTATTTATGGACTTGAAGATGGTGGCTTTGCGGGTAAAACGACTGGCTTTAGCCACTACGTAGCCGTCACCTACAAATTCTAATCATTTATTATTCAGCAAAAGGGAGAAGCACTGGCTTCTCCCTTTTTTATTTGTGCGCCGAGCATGGCGTTGATCTAGGAGGTGAAAGTCCTCTACGGGCTCAGTCGAGCGGGAACCGTTAGCCTATGCAAGGGTGTTCATCGTGAGGTGAAATCTGAAGGAAGCAAATGGCAAAA
>NZ_VHSI01000018.1:0-58818 GCF_013048705.1 Vibrio sp. A11
TTACGGGCCGTAAGTAATCGTCATATGCAAATGTCAGATCGTGATGCGCCTGTTAGGGCGCTGCTTGTAAGAAAGCCTTATAGGCGCATATGAAAAACCTCCGGCTATGCCGGAGGATATTTTTTTTAAATAAATTCCCTTTTCATCTCTCATCTCAACAAACTGTAAATTTGATCACAAATTCACATCTTTCATCTACTCTCTCGTTCAAAAAACAACCGCTTATTTATCAATCATCTAGGATAAAAATGACGACTAAATGTCAGAAATGAACTAAAAACGAACACACTTACCACTTGATCATCATCCACGCCTCGACTACTGTACATACATACAGCATGTATATGAGGACAGTATTATGCTTAACACTACCTTCCATTATTCAGACACGATTTACGAGACTTGCACAGTCAATCACCACAGCGTACCACTGCTCAATTATCCTATGTTGTCTCGATTAGCTCAGCTATCCGAGCAACACCAATGGATTCTCTATACGGCACAATGCCCGCGTCCTCACTATCAACAATTAAGCATGCACCGGATCCAGTGCCATAAAATTATTCATATGAAAGCTTCACGTTCAGGTTCTGAAATAGACATTGTGCTCAAAGCGATTCAATCAGGCAATGCCAGTGCTATTGTTGCTTCGGCAGGTATCGATAAAGCAAATCAACGCCGTTTACAACACATGGCGAAACAGCACCAATGTGAAGTTTTTTTCCTGAACAAAACCTCGCCGGTCTTTCATTAACGACGGTACCCCGAGCAGAGACTGAATCTATCAATAACCCACCAAGGCAAACGTTTGCTTTTTATATGGCGACAGAAAATAGTTCTGGTATGATGCGTGCCATAAACAAGACCCAATGGTCGGTTGACAAACCAGAGGGTCTTTCTTGTCAACGCTGTTTAATCCAGATAGGAATGTTTCATGAGTCTTGCTGATCAAGTTCTTGCCGTCAATGACGACCTCCCCATTCGTACCCACTTGCCTGTACATAGCGGTAAAGTCCGCTCGGTTTACTGGCTTACCGAACAAGACAGTCAGCGATTGATCCAAGAAAAAGGTTATCCGATTGCCAAAGATGCACCACTGGCAATTATGGTGATCAGCGATCGTATCTCTGCTTTTGATTGTATTTGGCATGCAGAAGGTGGATTAAAAGGCGTTCCCGGTAAAGGCGCGGCGCTCAATGCTATTTCTAACCATTGGTTTAGCCTTTTCAAACAACAAGGGTTAGCCGATAGTCACATCGTCGACATTCCTCACCCTTTAGTGTGGATAGTCCAAAAAGCCAAACCGATTAAAATCGAAGCGATCTGCCGCCAATACATCACTGGATCGATGTGGCGTGCTTACGCTAAAGGTGAACGCGAATTTTGTGGTATTGCTCTGCCTGATGGATTGGAAAAAGATAGCCTACTCCCTGAGCTACTGATCACGCCATCAACCAAAGGTATTTTAACTGGGATCCCTGGTATTCCTGAAGCCGATGATGTGAATATCACTCGACACGATATCGAACAGAATTTCGCTGCATTTAACTTTACTCATCCTGCTGATATTGATCATTACGAAACGCTGCTTAAACAGGGTTTTAGCGTGATTAGTGAAGCATTAAAAGCCATCGGGCAACAGTTTGTTGATACCAAATTTGAGTTTGGTTATGTTACCGATGCCAATGGACAAGAAAAACTGATTTATATGGATGAAGTTGGTACGCCCGACTCTTCGCGCATTTGGGACACCGAATATTATCAAAAAGGCCAAATCGTCGAAAATTCAAAAGAAGGCTTTCGCCAATTTTTGCTTGGTTACTTCCCTGACCCAGATATTTTACTCAATAAAGAACGGATGACAGAGCGCGAAGCATTGGCACAAAATAATGCGCTTCCGGTAGAAGCACTGATGGACATTTCGCGCACCTATTTAGGCATTGCAGAAAAAATTGTCGGCCACCCTATCAAACTAAGTAGCCATCCTAAACAAGAGATCATCGCTATATTGCGTGACCAATACGATTTGATTGTCTAACGCTGTTTTTTACCCGCACTCATCATCTGATCGATGGGTGCGGATGATAATGAAAGCGCTAACTCACGGGCAAAGCGGGGTTAACGATCACCAAAAACTCATCCCCCTGAGCGGGCTGTAATTTAACCTCGGCGCTTTGCTCGATCAACAGAACCTGCGCTGGCTCTAATCCATAAGGCATGATCAGTGTTAGCTCTTCTATCCCTTCGGCTTTAGCCAGTTTGAGCAATGCGATGAGATTGGCTTCGTCACTTCGACGGCTAGATAACGTGCTTAAGGCCAAATCCCATAGTCGCTCTTCATGGGTTTTACTCTGTTTAACGGTATCTTGCCAGACGGTACCGAAAATGGGAGCAAAGGAGGCTAATACATCAGAAAAATTCCATCGTTTGGTACACGATGCTCCTAAAAAGCTCGCATAATCAAACACGACAGAAACTCGTTGTGATTGTTGCATGTTTACCTCAATGTAAAAATCTATCCTAGCGGGCTTACTATTATGCAGGAACACTTATATAGCAATACGATATGTAAAAACAATCTTTTATGGGAAGTATTCTCTTCTAACTGGAATATAAAAAATCAAACTTGTAACACTATATACCGACTATGTTTCTGATTGGTACTCTTCTCGTCAACAGAAGGTTATCCATCAAAAAGTCCGCGAGAGTGACCGATTTAACCTTTAATTAAGTCTATAATGAAAATAATCACTTAAACGGAAAGGCTTATCTATTTACAACTTAGCGGATAAGCCGCTATCATTTTTAACCATCTGTTCCCACCTACCCTACATAGGCACCAAATGAATAACGATAAACGTCCGCTTTATATTCCTTATGCTGGCCCTGCGCTACTCAGCACCCCTTTACTGAATAAAGGCAGTGCCTTTAGCGCCGAAGAGCGTGCATCTTTTAACTTGGAAGGCTTACTTCCAGAATCGACAGAAACGATTCAAGAACAAGTGGTCCGTGCTTATCAACAATATTGCAGCTTTGAAAGTGATATGGATAAGCATATTTACCTACGTAATATTCAAGACACCAACGAGACTCTCTTCTATCGTTTAGTACAAAACCATATCTCTGAAATGATGCCGATCATTTACACCCCGACGGTTGGCGCTGCGTGTGAGAATTTCTCTAATATTTACCGTCGTGGTCGTGGGCTATTTATCTCCTACGCTAACCGAGATCGTATCGACGATCTGCTTAATAACGCCGCAAACCATAACGTTAAAGTGATTGTGGTGACTGATGGTGAACGTATTCTCGGCCTTGGCGACCAAGGGATTGGAGGTATGGGCATTCCAATCGGTAAATTATCACTTTACACGGCTTGTGGCGGAATCAGTCCCGCCTATACCTTACCTATCGTATTGGATGTCGGTACCAATAACCCGCAACGCTTAGCAGACCCAATGTACATGGGCTGGCGTCATCCTCGGATCACCGGAGCCGAATACGATAACTTTGTCGAAGATTTTATCCAAGCGGTACAACATCGTTGGCCAGATGCGTTAATTCAATTTGAAGATTTTGCGCAAAAAAATGCCATGCCACTGTTGGAACGCTACAAAAATCGCATTTGCTGCTTTAATGATGACATTCAAGGTACAGCGGCGGTCACCGTTGGCTCACTACTGGCGGCTTGTAAAGCGGCAGGTAGCCAATTATCACAACAGCGGATCACCTTCTTAGGGGCAGGCTCTGCTGGCTGTGGCATTGCTGAAGCGATTATTGCCCAGATGGTCTCCGAAGGGATCTCCGACGCTCAAGCTCGTTCACAAGTCTATATGGTCGATCGCTGGGGTCTATTAGAAGAAGGGATGCCGAATCTGCTTGATTTCCAACAGCGTCTGGTGCAGAAAAAAGACAATACTCAAGATTGGACTTCTGAAGGTAATGGTTACTCATTGGTCGATGTAGTCCGTCATGCCAAACCAACCGTGTTGGTGGGTGTTTCAGGCGCTCCAGGCCTATTCAGTGAGGAAGTGATCAAAGAGATGCATGCACATTGCCCTCGACCGATTATTTTTCCTCTCTCTAACCCGACGAGTCGAGTTGAAGCGACGCCTGCCGACATTATTCACTGGACCAATGGTGAAGCGTTAGTCGCCACTGGTAGTCCGTTTGCTCCCGTCATCCATGATGGTAAGACGTACGCCATTGCCCAGTGTAATAACAGCTACATCTTCCCTGGGATTGGCTTAGGCGTACTCGCCGTAGGAGCGAAACGAGTCACTGATGAAATGTTAATGGAATCGAGCCGAGCTTTATCACTCTGCTCACCACTAGCGATTAATGGTCACGGTCCACTTCTGCCACCGCTAGAATCGATTCATTCTGTCTCGAAGAAAATTGCCTTTGCTGTCGCTAAAAAAGCCATAGAACAAGGTGTTGCGTTAGAAATTACGGATGAAGCTTTGGACGTTGCCATTGAACAGCATTTCTGGCAACCTGCTTATCGTCGTTACAAGCGTACCGCTTTTTAATTCGTCCCGTTGAACAAAGCGTTAATAGGAGCTGTTAATTTTTGCACTGTTTTGTCGTGCAACGTTAGCAGCTCCGAGGCTTTAATCACTAGAGCACCGATATGATGAGTTTTTTTGCCCCAGCCGGTCAGTATCTGGCCCCCTATCTTGCTGAGATCTCGATGGCATTGATTGCCTGTTGGTTGGTGATGTTAGGCGGAGAGGTGAATGCGTTACTGCGTCGCCTGATGCATAACCAGCATTTTATTGTCCGCACTTTAGTCTTTATTATCGTCAATGCGTTTGGTTATGGCTTACTGATTGTCAAAGCCAGCCCTTACTTAACTCGCACACTGGCCAACTTAGAGCGAGGCATGATGTTTAGTATCATCATGATCAGTTTTATTGTGATAGGTTTATGGGCACAAAAAAACCGACAAATTTAATGATTGGCCGACTGAAAACGCTTTTACGTTGGTTTCTCCGCGGCGTAGCCTTGCTGATGCTGCTTTTCCTGATAGCCGTAGCCGTCATTTTTTCTATCGACCGCTGGGTAAGCTGGCAAACTCAACCGCATATTATTAGCGATATCAATAAATTACCCAAATTTGATGTCGCGGTGGTGCTAGGAACCAGTAAGTACCTTGGGCGCACCTTAAACGATTATTATCTACACCGTATTGAAGCGGCGATTGAGCTTTATCAACTCAATAAAACCGATTATTTTCTTCTGAGCGGCGATAATGCTCATCGTTCTTATAACGAACCTTGGACGATGAAACGCGATTTACTCAAAGCGGGCGTGCCCGATGGGCAGATCTATCTCGACTATGCTGGCTTTCGTACTTTAGATTCGATTGTCAGGGCGAAACGCATTTTTGATACCGATGATTTCTTGATCGTCACTCAACGTTTTCATTGCGAGCGTGCGCTCTTTATCGCTCAACATCACGAGATTAACGCCACTTGTCTAGCCGTTCCCGGTCCTAAAAATCATCTAGGATACAAAGTACGTTTACGTGAAGTCTTCGCAAGAAGCAAAGCGGTTTTAGATCTTTACTTCCTCGATACGCAACCAAGGTTCTTAGGTCCCAAAGAACCTATCCTGTCTGAATCTCGTGATAATGGTACACTAAGCGAGAACACTGTCGATGAGTCTGATTGGACTCAAAAGTAATCACATAATTCTAAACCCAAACGACCGAAAACACGCCGTTAATAACCTATGCTCTGGCTTACGGGTCTCAATAATCCGTTGATTAACTAGCTCATAAGCAACGTAAGTTTCGGTCAGTAAGGGATAACACTACAAAAAAGAGCGATGTCATGTCTTTAACTATTCGCGGCGTATTACAAAAAATGCGCGCTCAACATCATCAAACGGTTCATTACCAACTTCCCGTTGGCGAGCACCTGATCGACCTTAATCCATTGATCGGCAAAACGCTGACACTTCATCATACGGGTAATATTTTTTGCCATTCATGCGGCAAAAAGACCAAAAAAAGTTACTCTCAAGGTCATTGCTTTGTATGCATGAAGAAACTTGCTAGTTGCGATATGTGCATCATGAAACCAGAGACCTGCCATTTTGGACAAGGCACCTGCCGTGAACCTGAATGGGCACAAAATCACTGCATGGTCGATCATTACGTTTATCTCTCCAACACCTCGAGCTTAAAAGTCGGCATCACTCGCCATAATCAAATTCCGACGCGCTGGATAGATCAAGGAGCCACTCAAGGATTACCGCTGTACAAAGTCAAAACACGACATATTTCAGGCTTACTCGAAGTCGAACTGGCTAAACACATCGCTGATAAAACCAATTGGCGAACGCTACTGAAAGGAGATGGTGAACCTCTGCCCTTAGCCGAACACGCTGCAAAGTTAACACCATTATTAGCAGAAAAAATTACCGAATTAAAACAACAATTTGGAGATGATGTGGTAATTGAGTTGAATGAGAGCGGTACCGAGATCAGTTATCCGGTTGAACAACATCCGATTAAAATCACTTCCCATAATTTTGATAAACAGCCATTAGTTAGTGGTGTGTTACAAGGTATTAAAGGTCAATATCTGATTTTTGATAGCGGCGTGATCAATATTCGCAAATACACCGCTTACGAAGTAGAAGTGAGTTACAACGAATAATATCGGAAATAATCCAGAGAGCCATCGAGCAAACAAGTTTGCCCGATGGCGACTGGCGGCGTTACTCGACGAGCGATACTGGCTTAACCAATGGCGCCAATACGTTAAAAAGCTGATCGATTTCTTCAACGGTGTTGTAGTGCATTAAACCAATTCGCACCACTCCACCTTTCGCTTCTAAGCCTAGTTGACGAATCAAACCTAGCGCATAAAAATGGCCATTCCAGACACAAATATTTTGTTCACCTAATGTCTTGGCTATCCATTCTGGTGAATGATCAGCGATACGAATCGCGAACGTCGGTGTACGCTTATCGCTGTCCGCTTCCCATCGACCATACAGTTGAGCTTGCGGTAATTGTTGTAATTTACGCAGAAAATAACCACTCAGCTGCTGCTCATGTTGATTAAATTGTGCAAAACTCTGCGCCAAACGTTGACGTAAAGGCGCACCGCTTTCTCCCCATTGAGCCAAATAATCAATCGCAGCCACTAAGCCTGCTAAGCTTTCAAAACTCTGGGTTCCCGTTTCAAATCGGCCGGGACCAATATTGGTTGCGGGCTCCACTTTATAAGGTTGCAAACTGTGTAGCCATTGAGAGTGGATATAGGCAATACCGATGTGGGGCCCGAAAAATTTATACGCCGAACAGACTAAGAAATCACACTCCAAATCTTGGACATCAATTAAATGGTGCGGCGCATAATGCACAGCATCAATGAACACTTGAGCCCCTACCGCGTGAGCTGCCTCGATAACCCTTTTGACATCGACGATTGAACCCGTCGTATTAGACGCATAAGTCAACGCGACCAAAGTTGTTTGAGCATTAATTAGGCTTAAAAGATGATCAATATCCAGCGTACCGTTTTCAGGATTGATCCTTGCTTGATGAACAAGCGCCCCTTTATCTTGTGCGGCCTCTTCCCAGCTCGATACATTAGAATAATGATCCAAGGCCGTAACAACCACTTCATCACCCCTTTGCCACTCTCGACTGATGCTGCGACTGAGTTGAAACGTCAAGGAGGTCATATTCGCACCGAAGACAATGTTACCCGACGATTCAGCATTGAGTAGCGCTTGAGCCGATTCTCTTGCTTGTAACATGAGATCCGTTGTCCGCTGGCTCGAAAAAAAGTGACCACCAAGATTAGAATTAAAGTGACCCAGATAATCCGTCATCGCTTGTAGCACTGAGCGAGGCACCTGAGAACCACCGGGTCCATCAAAGAAATACACTGGCCGATCATGGTGAGTCTGGGCTAAAGCAGAAAACTGCACCCGTGCTTGCTCAGGAGTGAAACTCATGGCGACCATCCTTAGCGGTTAGAACAAAAACATCCATGTGCCCTTCTTGAGTGTGATCCACCGAGCGAATGGGACTCGCGTTGTGCCATAACTTACTGTCTGCGAGTATCGCCACCTCACCATTATCAAGCACTTTACGGAAAAATGGCGCTTCATGGCAGTCGTTGTAAAGCATAATGTCACCACCAACGATGTTATAGCGGTCAATACTGACTAAGGCGATATGATCAAACCCATCTTGATGAACGCCTTCTGGAGCGACTTGAGTTTCATCATAAATCGCCGTCACTCGAATTTGATGAATCTCTATCTCTTGCCCATTCGGTAACTCATTAGCCTGCATAAATAACTCGCATACCTCACGCATTCCCTCACTATTGAGTGTCTCTGCAAGAATCGGCTCAAACTGACGAACAATATTCCCTTGAAAATGGTTAATATCCTCGCTTTGCACAAACTCATTTTTTCCAAGAGAAACCACTTGACCATCTCGATACTGAATCACCGAATAACGACGCAAGCGGTATTTACCATCAGCATGTTCGGTATGGGGCAGCGTGGCAAACGATGGCGCTAATTGGCGTGTTGCCTCTGGACTTAAATGAGTAATTTGTAGGGTTGTTTCATGTGCAGATAACATTATTGACTCCTTAATGAAAACACATGCCAGACACTTTTGATTAACATTATATTTACATAAAGAATACGCAGAAATACGCTTTATTCAAGCCAAGCAGACAAAAAACCCTAAGAGACAGCAACAATAAGAAATAAAAAACTAATGAAAACATTAAAATTAGACTAATAAACCAAAAATTAACATTGCATAGCCCA
Organism: Vibrio sp. A11; assembly: GCF_013048705.1. Classification (NCBI taxonomy): domain Bacteria; kingdom Pseudomonadati; phylum Pseudomonadota; class Gammaproteobacteria; order Vibrionales; family Vibrionaceae; genus Vibrio; species Vibrio sp. A11. Next base: position 8,815 of record NZ_VHSI01000018.1, read on the forward strand.
AATTTTAGACTCACACACCAAGAAAAATAAAATTTAAATTAAAACAAATAGTTATACACAAACCACCGCCTTAGAATATTGAAGCGTAATCTAACCATTCATTCCATTCGACTCGCCTGTCGTTACATGGATTGAATAATGATTTTCTTGTTACCACAGAAATTGTTAGTTAGACTAACTAAAAAGATAAACGCAAGAGTAAATTATGGACTTAAGGCATAGCCTACAGCGCTTAGAGTGGCACTTATGGCATCATTGGCGTGAACAAGCAAAACATAATGGTCATTTAGAGTTAACCAATAGTGAATTGCAGTATATCTATACCTTACTTGCCTATGCGGAACAGGGCATTCGTTTAACCGAATTGGCTGACCAGATGAAGGTGAGCAAAGCTTCAGCGAGTGCCATGGTCAATAAGCTGCAAAAACAAGGTTATATCATTCGTGAACCTTGCATGGAGGATGCACGAGCACAGCGTCTGTTGCCGAGTGAAAAAATGTTGGCCATGCAAGAATATGAAGCAGAGGTGTATCACTCCGCCATTGTGCACTTTCAACAGACATTAACCAGCGATGAGTTGAGACAATTAGAACAGTTGTTAATGAAAGCTTGTCGTGATTTAGATCTTGGGGGCATGGAGCCGCCTCAGCTCACCTCTCGTCCTTATTAATTGAGAAACAACATGATAAATTTACAGCGCACTTCTGTCGGTAAAGCGTTTTGGCACTACACCTTGCCATCGATTGCCGCATTGATGGTCAGTGGTACCTATCAAATTGTCGATGGTATTTTTGTTGGTCACTTTATTGGGGCTGATGGCTTAGCGGCGATCAGTTTGGCCTGGCCATTTGTCGGCGTATTACTCGCCTTTGGTATGATGATTGGCATGGGTGCAGGGGCTCATACGTCGTTAAAAATGGGCGCAGGTGAAACCTCGTCTGCAATTAATTATTTGATCCACGGCCTACTATTACTGGTCGCTGTCGGCTTGCCGCTAGGCATTGCACTGCACTTTCTAAGTCCAATGTTTTTGCATTTTCAAGGTGCAACAGATGGAGCTTACTTACAAGGAGCAGATTATCTGTATTGGATGATGGCTGGCGCTCCGATTGTTCTCGGCAGTATTGCCTTACCACTGTTAGTACGTAACGCCGGAGCACCACGTTTAGCAACACTCGCGATGGGAATTGGTGCGATCAGTAATATTGCCTTGGACGCCCTATTTATTGGTTATTTCCGTTTTGGATTGCAAGGGGCAGCGATTGCTACTCTACTGGGGGAGCTGATCTCCGTCGCCATCTGTTTAAACTATTTACTGAGCCGTCGCAGCCAACTACCTATCTCAAAACAAGCTTTTCACTGGCAAAGCAAAGCCGTGTTCGACATTCTAAAAACCGGCTTGTCGAGTATGCTGATGTACCTATATATCAGTTTTTCTATTGTGCTGCACAACATGCTGCTGCTCAAACATGGTCAAGCCATCCATGTTGCTGCTTATAGTATTGCTGGTTATTTACTGACTTTTTACTATCTGATGGCCGAAGGCACTGCAGGAGGGATGCAGCCTCTGACCAGTTTTTACTACGGTGCGAATCTTAAACAACGCGTCAAAGCAACGTTTAAAATCGCCAGCGCATTTACCCTAGGCAGTGGTATTTTCCTGGTTCTGGCGATTCAATGGTCACCCAGTTTCTTTGCACAATTTTTTATTGCTCAAGGCGATGAAGCACTGCTCTCCACCACCACATGGGCAATGCGGTTGTTTTTATGTGCCATGTTTTTAGACGGTTTTCTTATTTTAACCGCAACGTGGTTTCAATCCTTAGGATTAGGCAATAAAGCGACGTTTATTACCATGAGTAATATGATGATTCAGATTCCTTTTTTGTTGGTTTTACCCCATTTCTTTGGTTTAAATGGCGTATGGCTCGCGGTTCCGCTGTCCAATATCTGTTTATCCTTACTGGTGGGTTTTATGTTGTATCGCCAATGGAAAAAACTCGGTCATCAACCCGATTCATTAGTCATCCCCTAGCGAACCTCTAATAACTTGATGTGGCCAGTGGTGGAGGCAGCTCACACCACGGCTTCAAGTAGCAAGGGGATATATGGCTTTTCATCCCGAACATTATTCCTTACAATCGATTAACTTTTTAGAACTCACAGCGGAGTCATCATGAGCGATGTAAAGCATTGTAAACTACTTATTTTAGGCTCAGGCCCAGCTGGCTACACCGCTGCCGTTTACGCAGCGCGTGCGAACCTAAATCCAGTGTTAGTCACTGGGATGCAACAAGGTGGTCAGCTTACGACCACCACGGAAGTGGAAAACTGGCCAGGCGATCCAGAAGGATTAACCGGACCCAATTTAATGGAGCGGATGAAGCAACACGCAGAGCGCTTTGAAACTGAAATTGTATTTGACCATATTAATCAGGTCGATTTTTCAACGCGCCCTTTCCGCTTGAAAGGTGATAGCCAAGAGTACACTTGCGATGCGTTGATTATTTCAACCGGTGCTTCCGCAAAATACTTAGGCCTACCTTCTGAAGAAGCGTTTAAAGGCCGAGGGGTTTCTGCTTGTGCAACTTGCGATGGTTTTTTCTATCGTAACCAAAAAGTCGCGGTGGTCGGTGGCGGTAACACCGCTGTCGAAGAAGCCTTGTATCTTGCCAATATCGCCTCTGAAGTTCACTTAATTCATCGTCGAGATACCTTTCGCTCAGAGAAAATTCTTATTGACCGTTTAATGGATAAAGTCAACAACGGTAATATTGTTCTACATACCAACCGCACGTTAGATGAAGTGCTTGGCGATGAGATGGGCGTGACCGGCGTTCGTTTAAAAGACACACAATCTGATCAAACCGAACAACTCGATGTCATGGGAGTTTTCATTGCTATCGGTCATCAACCCAATACCGACATCTTCCAAGGTCAACTTGATATGAAAGATGGCTATATTTGGGTCCAATCTGGCTTAGAAGGGAATGCAACTCAAACGAGCGTAGCTGGAGTTTTCGCTGCGGGAGATGTGATGGATCATAATTACCGTCAAGCCATCACTTCGGCTGGTACAGGTTGTATGGCCGCACTCGATGCTGAGCGCTACCTTGATAGCCTCAATAACAAATAAAAAACCATCGATTGTGCCTCCTGTGTGACAACTGACTAACCCAGCGGTATATCCGTTGGGTTTTCTTTTGTATACTAGCCGACTTACCTTTCATAATAATGATCAATAAGCCTTTAAAATGGATAAGAAAAAGCAACGCAGCCTCAATCTTTGGCTCAAACAGCAAAGCAAACTTGCCAAACGTTGGTTAATGCTTGCTATTGGGTTAGGCGTTATTTCGAGCTTGCTCTTGCTCGGGCAAGCCGCCTTGATCGCCAGTATTCTTCACCAGCTAATCATCGAGCAGGTAGATAAACAAGCCTTAGTCACGCATTTCAGTTTATTGGCCATGACCATTGCACTGCGCGCTGGCTGTTCATGGGCGAGAGAAATGGCTGGATTTCGTGCTGGTCAAGAGATCAGAACCTACATTCGGCAACTGATTTTTAATAAACTTCGTGATTTAGGACCAGCCTACATTAAAGGTAAACCTGCCGGAGCATGGGCAACCTTAACGCTTGAACAAGTCGAAGAAATGCATGACTTTTTTGCTCGTTATTTACCACAAATGGCGCTGGCAGTATTGATCCCTTTTATCATTTTAGTGGTGGTATTCCCAGTCAACTGGGCGGCAGGATTAATTTTCTTGATCACCGCTCCGCTTATTCCGCTATTTATGGCTTTAGTGGGCATGAAAGCCGCTGATGCAGGCAAGAAAAACTTTAAAGCGCTGCAACGTTTATCCGGTCATTTTTATGATCGTTTACAGGCCATGACGACGATCCGTTTATTTGATCGAACCCAAGCAGAAACCGATCAAATGCTAGGGGCTTCGGAAGTGTTTCGTAAACGAACCATGGATATCTTACGCATTGCTTTCTTATCCTCCGCAGTATTAGAGTTCTTTGCCTCGGTATCGATTGCCATCACCGCGGTGTACTTTGGTTTTAGCTTTATCGGTGAACTCAATTTTGGATATTACGGTACTGGCGTGACCTTATTTGCAGGATTATTTATTTTGATCCTCGCCCCAGAGTTTTATCAGCCTTTACGTGATTTAGGCACCTTTTATCATGCCAAACAACAAGCGATTGCTGCCGCTGAAAGTATGGTGGATTTCTTAAGTATCGATGTTGAACAAGTCCAATCAGGCCATCACTCTATGGCCAATGCCCCTTCTATCGAGATTATTGCCAAAGATTTATCCGTGTTAAGCCTAGAAGGAAAAACGCTCGTTGGTCCGATCTCTTTTCAATTAACCCATGGTCAAACCACGGCGTTAGTCGGACCAAGTGGCGCAGGCAAAACCAGCCTAGTCAATGCCCTGCTTGGTTTTATGCCTTATCAAGGCAGTTTAACCGTTAATGGTACGGAATTAAGTCAAATCGACCATGCTTCTTGGCGAGCGTTAATCAGTTGGATTGGACAAAACCCGCTTTTAGTCCACGGAACCATTCGTGACAATGTCACTTTAGGTAAAGAAAGTATCGACGATAAACAGCTACAAAAAGTATTAGATGAGGCTTTTGCTAGCGAATTTGTTCACTCACATGGATTAGATTACCCAATCAGTGATCGCTCTGGTGGCTTATCCGTCGGTCAGGCTCAACGCCTAGCACTGGCGAGAGCGATGTTACAGAACGGCAAATTTTGGCTCTTAGATGAGCCAACTGCCAGCTTAGACGCACAAAGTGAGCAACTGGTTATGCGCAGCTTAACACAACAAATTAGTGATAAAACGGCGCTATTTGTGACTCATCAACTTGAACCTTTACGTTCCGTCGATCAAATCTTAGTGATGCAAGAGGGACAGATCGTTCAACAAGGTAATTTTCATCAACTTAGTCAGCAACCAGGACTCTTTTCTCGCATGCTTAGTGCAAACCAAACTAGAAAAGAAGCCGATAAGGGGAATTTAGATGCGTGAATTATTGCCTTATCTCAAGCTGTATAAAAAACATTGGTTTGGCTTATCACTGGGTATGTTACTGGCCTTTTTTACGGTTTGTGCCTCAATCGGTTTATTAACACTGTCAGGATGGTTTTTATCGGCTGCAGCGGTAGCAGGCTTAACCATTGCCCGAGAAACGTTTAATTATATGCTACCTGGGGCTTTTGTCCGCGGCTTTGCTATGCAGCGTACAGCAGGCCGCTGGGGTGAGCGAGTGGTTAGCCATAATGCCACCTTTAAACTGCTGACCGATCTGCGAGTATTCTTTTTTACTAAATTAGCACCCTTGATTCCCGGACGAATCAATAATCTGCGTGATGCGGATTTGCTCAATCGCTTAGTCGCTGATATCAATGCGATGGATCATGTCTATCTAAGACTCATTAACCCAGTAACCGTGGGTATTTTGGGGATTGGCGCATTAACCGCCCTACTCTGTTGGTTTGATATGAGTTTGGGGTTAACGTTAGGGGCTATCTTACTGACGTTACTGCTCGTCTGGCCGCCTTTGTTTTACCTGCTAGGTAAACGTAATGGTCAAGCGTTAACGGAACATAAAGCGCAGATGCGTATTGCAACGCTAGACTGGCTGCAAGGTTATAGTGAACTGGTTATTTTTAATGCTGAGCAGCGCTACCGCAATGCGATTTTTATTGCCCAAGATAAGCTCCTATACAATCAAAAGGTCAATACCCATTATACTGGCCTTGCACAAGCCCTATTACTTCTCGCTAACGGCTGGGCCTTGCTGTTAATGCTGTGGTTGGCGGCGGATGGCGTCAATGGTCAAGCGCCCGATCCAATGATTGCTTTAATGGCCTTTGCGACCATGGCCAGTTTTGAATTATTAATGCCGATTGCCGGTGCATTTCAGTATTTAGGCCAAACCTTAACCTCCGCTCGTCGCTTAAATGAAATCATTCTTAGTAAGCCCGACGTGGTTTTCCCCCTGTCACCCACTCAACATGCTGATCAATTGGATATCGAGTTTAATCAGGTTAGTTTCGCTTACCCTGACAGTACAAAAACCGTTGTTGATAAGGTTGATCTCACGATTCCTGCTGGTAAAAAAGTGGCGATTGTGGGTCAAACCGGATCGGGAAAATCAACACTCATTCAATTGCTGTGTCGTTATTGGGATCCATCACAAGGTTGCATTTCTATTGGTGGAACTCGTTTGCAAGAGTGGCAAGAGAGCGATTTACGCCGCGCAATCAGTGTCGTCAGTCAACGGGTTGATATTCTAAATGGCAGTTTGCGTGATAATCTTCTGATGGCTAAGCCTGATGTAACCGACCGTGAATTAGAACCATTACTTCATCAAGTCGGGCTAGAGAAATTGCTCGATGGCCCAGGATTAGATACTTGGCTTGGCGATGGTGGACGTCAACTTTCCGGAGGTGAAAAACGCCGGATTGGTATCGCAAGAGCACTGCTCCATAACGGAAAAATTTTGCTGCTTGATGAGCCTACCGAAGGGTTAGATAAGCAAACTGAGCAACAAATTATGGCCTTACTACAAACCCATTTTGTCGATAAGACGGTGGTGTTTATCACTCACCGTTTGGTTGCTCTAGAGTCGATGGATACGATTTGCCTGATTGATCAAGGGGAAATCGTCGAGCAAGGTCATCATGACCAACTACTCGCTCAACAAGGACGATACTTTCAACTGCAACAAACTTTATAAGCAATCAATAAACAACGTATTGAATAGCATAGTTATTACTATATGATATGGTTTTTATTCTCGCCCTACATAACGTAGGGCGACTTATTTCAATCATCACTATGCCCTCTTTAATCTCGGTTTATTGACGATTCATCGTAGGGACACAACGGAGTTGACCGTGAAAAAACTGATTCTTGCCACTGCCATTGCTGCCACGGCAGCGGCGGGTGGCTACTTTTACCATCTTGATCCAAAAACCGATAGTGACATCGATCCTTTACTGACTCTGATCCCAGCCGAATCGGCTTTTGTCTCTTTCGCTACCGCAAACTACGATCATTATCAATATCTACATGCCTTCGGTAATGCTCAAGAGAGTTTGTACGACTATCTTGATGATAGAGATCTCACCGCAGAGCAAGCCTTTATTATTCAATATCTTGATGGTTATTTACAAAGTGCTGTTGATAAACAGACTCTGAAAACCTACCTCGGTACACCGGATAACATTAAGCCAGTGATGTATACCTTAGGCTTAGTTCCTGTGTATAAGCTTCAGCTCGAAAACAGCGACGCTTTTTGGCGAACCATCTCGCAAGTTGAACAAGAAACAGGGGCAGCCTACCAAGCTGGCCAATTCGGTGAAGTCACTTATCGCCGTTATCGACTCACTGAAGAAGAGGATGAAGATATTGGTCTGATCATTGCGGTAGGTAATCAAGTCGCGACCTTTACGCTTGATCTGCCAATGCTTGGTGAAGAAAACCCGCTTAAATTAGCTTTAGGCATTGAAAAACCACAACTCTCTTTTGCGCAAAGCGATCGTTTTAGCGAGCTGAAAACCAAATATGGTCAACAATACAGCAACTATGCTTACTTAGATCATCAAGCCATTATCCAAGGTCTCACCCAACCAGCCAGTAACCGTATTGCTCGTCAGCTGGAGGTATTACAACAACAGACCTCTGAACCATTTCTTGATGAAATTCGTCACCCCAATTGTCAAACAGAGTTAGCAGCCATTGCCCGTAACTGGCCACGTACCGTTGGGCTTGCTGAATATAGCATGCATAATGGACAAGCGGCGATCAAGGGTAAATTGGTTATTGAAAGCCATAACCAAGTGATCATTAATGCACTCAAAGCCATACGTGGCTTTTTACCTGAAGTGACCGATCCCACAGAGCGTATTTTTTCTATCGGTCTGGGTTTAGATGTTTCAAAATTAGCCACTTCTGTTGGTAGCATTTGGAATGACTTACGTCAACCAAGCTACTCTTGTGATTTTTTGGCAGATTTTCAACAAAGTTTAGGCGATGAAAACCCGGCGACAATGCTCAGTCTAGGGGCAAGTATGCTAAGCAGTGTCAAAGGTATGCATTTTGCGCTGAATGACCTGACCTTGGATACAGAGCATCCTTTTGGACCACAATGGGATAAACTCGATTTTCTTTTCACTCTTTCAGCTAATCAACCAGAAAACCTCTTGCTCAGCGCTCAGATGTTCGTGCCAGAATTAGCGCAATTGACGCTTGAAGCCAATGGAGAGCCGATTGATCTCTCGACACTGGTGAGTGCTGAAACAGGGATGCAAACGCCACTATTTGCTCGGCTTAATGATAAACACCTTGCTCTTTATTCTGGTGCCCAATCAGCAACCTCCGCAGAAGCTATCTTAAAACAACCATTAACGGCTAAAGGTCTGTTTCAGTTTGATGTTAATATGCCACGCTTTATGGAAGCCATGCGATTAGCCGCAGAGTTCAGTGGCGAAGAGTTACCTGAAGAGTTGATGCATGGATCAACGAGTAATGTGATTACTCAGTTTGTCATCGATATTAACGATAGCGGTATCACGGTTGACTATCATCAACGTTCAGCCCCATCGGTACAGTAATCTTATTGATGAACAAATAAAAATCCCGAGCATTGCTCGGGATTTTTCAATCATTAACTAAAGGTCAAGTGCTACTTTTGTTATGGATAAACCTATTCAATAACAAAAAATGCGCTTAGCCTTGGCGACGTGGCGCTTTAGCTTTACCGCTCGGAGCGCGGGTACCCTGACGGGAGCTCTGCTCTTGTGCGCTATTACGAGTACTTGAACCAGGTTTGCGACGAGCACGTGTAGGTGCATTGCCTGTCGAACCACCGGTCGTTGTCCCGTTAGTCACTCGGCTTTTCGGTTTAGCGGTGGTGGTCGTGATTCGCTCTTCATGACGCTTCACAGCACGACGGATCTTCTGACTACGTGAACGTTCACGTTTGCGCGATGTATTATCTTTCGATTCATCCAGCATGGTTTCTTTTTCTGGGCGTAGTTCAACGAGATCACGCAAGTAGTTAACTTGTTTAAGATCGAGCTCTACCCATCCCCCACGCGGTAATTTCTTATCTAAGAAAATATCGCCATAACGCACGCGCTTCAAACGACTTACTGTGGTGCCTTGTGACTCCCACAAACGGCGAACTTCGCGATTACGCCCTTCGTTAATCACCACATAGAAGGTATGATTCATACCTTCACCACCCGCATACATAACATCTTCAAAACGAGCCATGCCGTCTTCAAGCTGCACACCGCGCACTAAGTTGCGAATTTTTTCTTCGTTAATTTCGCCAAAAACTCGAACTAAATATTCACGTTCTACTTGACGGCTTGGGTGCATCAAACGATTAGCCAGCTCACCATCGGTAGTGAACAATAGTAAACCGGAAGTATTGGCATCAAGACGTCCAACTGAAATCCAACGTGACCCGCGAATTTTCGGCAAACGGTCAAAGACGGTGCGACGACCTTCAGGATCGTGACGAGTACACAGCTCACCTTCCGGCTTATAATAAGCCAGCACACGACAGATCACTTCTTCTGGCGCTTTAGCAGAAACGGCATGCCCATCAATACGTACTACGGCGGTTTCATCTTCTAGACGCTCACCGAGTATAGCTACCTTGCCATTAACACTTACACGTCCAGCTCGGATCAGAGCTTCAAGCTCTCGACGAGAACCATGACCAGCACGTGCTAAAACTTTTTGTAACTTTTCGCTCATTTATCTACCTATGATGTCGTCTTCTCAGACGTCGAATGACAATATGCGATCTTAAAATCGCGGTCGAATATTATTGCAAATAATCCAACAAAAAGCATCCGTTTTGTGACTGATGCGATCATTGAAATGGGGTTGGGTCTCCTGCACCTAAACGTGCAACAACCATTTCATCTTCACTGAAATCAATCACCGTGGTGGGTTGTTCCCCTAAATACCCACCATTGAGAATCACATCAACGAGATGCTCTAAGCGATCGCGAATCTCTTCCGGATCCGATTCCGTAGTTTCTTTGCCAGGAAGAATCAACGAAGTGGACATTAATGGCTCACCTAACGCCTCTAATAAATCGAGAGCAATTTTATTATCTGGTACGCGGATACCGATGGTTTTGCGTTTCACATTCATTAAACGACGAGGGACTTCTTTGGTGCCCTTGAAAATAAAGGTATAGGGGCCCGGTGTGTTATTTTTGAGCAAACGAAACGCGGTATTATCGACTCGTGCATACAAAGATAACTCCGATAAGTCGCGACATAATAATGTGAAATTATGTTTATCATCCAAACGACGAATTTGACAAATCCGCTCTAAAGCCTGTTTATTTTCTAATTGACAACCCAACGCATAGCCAGAATCCGTTGGGTAGACGACAACACCGCCATTACGAATAATCGCAACCGCTTGGTTAATTAAACGTGCTTGTGGGTTTTCAGGATGAACATAAAAAAATTGGCTCATGATTATTCCTCTTCATTGAGTCTCACGACTCTCTGGTTTGGCAGGTGCTGCCACTCTTTCCAAACCGCTTCAACGCCTGCTGGCAACCAAAGATTTCGCCCAAGCTCCATCCAAGGAGAGGGATAATGAAAGTCGCTGCCTTGCGAAGCGAGTAAATTAAAATGTATTGCGTAATCACCAAGGGTGCGCTTTTCTTGCGGTGCTTGCTGAGGCTGTGCCACTTCCATAGCATCACCTCCCGCTTCAACAAATGCGCTAATTAAGCGCTTAAGCCATTTCGCCGTCAAGTCATATCGCCCTGGATGGGCTAAAACCGCCTGTCCCCCAGCGGCATGAATCGCACTGATAGCCTCACTCATACTGCACCAGTTGGGCGGCACGTAGCCGGGATTATTACGGGTTAAGTATTTTTTAAACACTTGTTGCATGGATTTGACGTAGCCTTGGTCAACCAGCCATTTGGCAAAATGAGCACGAGTGATAGGTGCATCACCAGCGATCCGCTTAACGTCTTCCAATACCCCTTCTCTCGTCACTTTCGCTAACCGCTCAGCGATCAGCTCAGCACGCCCCACGCGGTGCTGTTTTTGCTCTGCAATTAATTGAGTGAGAGCGATATTATCGGGATCAATATTTAACCCAACAATATGAATATCTTTATTCTGCCATACCGTGGAAATCTCAATACCGTTGATTAACGTAATCGGATGCTGACCAGCTTCAATATAGGCTCGGGCTGGAGCTAAACCATCAATGGTATCGTGATCGGTAATCGCCAATACATCGACATTAAATTCTAACGCGCGATCGATCAATTGCTCAGGGCTAAATCGACCGTCTGAAGCAGTCGTATGACTGTGGAGATCTATTTTCATATCTATTGCCTGTTATTTAGGCTTGACTTTCTGCTCTCGAACTAGTTAACTAGTACGCAAATACAAAAGCACCGTATTAAGGCTTCCTATGTTACAAGAATTTAACCAAAACCATAATCACAATTTTAGTGCAGCTTCTGCTGAACTCACTTGGTGGCGCACTTGGACAAGTTCTTGGTGGGCAACGGTGTATTTCTAAATCGAATACACAACCAAAAGCCCGCTGATACTGAGCGGGCTTTTTTATTGACTCAGATCGCTGACTTTTATTCTCCCTAAACGACTTGGAATGACCACTTTCAGTAAAAAGGGATAACAACTTAGAAATACATCACAAGACGATTGGGTCAAACACAGGATTATGCGAGTATGCAAAGTAGCAAGAAAACCATTCATCAAGGAAGCTTTATGAACAAAGCTATTGATATCAAACAACAAGGGCAGCTTGAGGTTCTTCACACAACGCTACCTTATACACCGGATCCGACGCGTGTCTTCCATGCCTTGTGTGCCGATAAAACCGACTGTTTATTACTGGAATCCGCGGATATTGAATCAAAACAAGATGTCAAAAGCCTGTTGCTGATTGATGCCGCGGTGCGCATTACTTGCGTCGGTCATCGCGTCACTTTTCACGCCCTCACCGATAATGGCCAGCAGTTGGTTAAGTTACTTAAACATAATATTGCTACCGATATTAGCCACCAGCTCGATCATGATACGTTAACCCTCAACTTCGCTCCACTCAGTGATCAGCTAGATGAAGATTCCCGCTTGCAAGAAGCCAGTTCATTTGATGCGCTGCGTTTAGTGCAGCACAGCTTTGATCTAAGCAACCAAGATAAGTATGCGATTTTTCTCGGCGGTTTATTTGCTTATGACCTAGTGGCTAATTTTGAACCTTTAGGCAGCGCAGAGGCCATCGACCAGTGTCCAGATTATGTGTTTTATGTCGCTGAAACTTTAATGGTCATTGACCATAAAAACGCACACTGCCGCCTACAAGCGACGCTGTTTAGCGCCAATCAACAGCAACGCCAAGTGTTAGCCGCTCGCTTACAAACCATTACCACTCTTAGTGCAGAGTCAAAGCCACTGCCTACAGCACAAAAAGTCGCTGATCTCAGCGTGACCACCAATCTTTCTGATCCGGTATTCTGTGAAACGGTCAAGCACCTAAAAACCTTGGTCGTGAAAGGCGATATTTTCCAAGTTGTCCCCTCTCGCCGTTTTATGCTGCCTTGCCCATCTCCACTGGCTGCCTATAAAAAACTCAAAGACAGCAACCCAAGCCCATACATGTTTTACATGCAGGACACCCGTTTCACTCTATTTGGGACTTCGCCAGAAAGCGCCTTGAAATACGCAACCGACAGCAATCAAGTCGAGATTTATCCGATCGCTGGTACCCGCCGCCGCGGTAAACGCGCTGATGGATCCCTTGATCATGATTTAGACAGTCGTATTGAGCTTGAATTGCGCGGTGATAAAAAAGAAAACGCCGAACACATGATGCTGGTTGACCTGGCAAGAAATGATGTGGCGCGAATTGCGCAAGCCGGTAGCCGCCATGTGGCTGATTTACTCAAAGTTGACCGTTATAGCCATGTGATGCATTTGGTCTCTCGGGTTGTTGGTCAGTTGCGAGGCGATCTCGATGCCCTACACGCTTACCAAGCTTGTATGAACATGGGCACGTTAACGGGGGCACCGAAGATCCGCGCCATGCAAATTATTCGTGAAGTAGAAAAAACACGGCGTGGTAGCTATGGCGGTGCGGTGGGCTATTTAACGGGGGATGGTGATTTAGATACCTGCATCGTGATCCGTTCAGCGTATGTGGAAAATGGCATCGCACAAGTACAAGCGGGCGCTGGCGTTGTTTATGACTCTGATCCGCAATCCGAAGCCGATGAAACACGCGGTAAAGCCCAAGCCGTGATCGCGGCGATTCAATCAGCGCATCAGGAGTAACCTCATGGCGAATATTTTGTTTGTCGATAACTTTGACTCCTTTACCTACAATTTGGTCGATCAATTTCGCACCTTAGGTCATCAAGTGACCATTTATCGTAACCACATTACCGCGCAAACCATTGAACACGCCATCACGCAACTAGATAATCCTTTGCTGGTCTTATCACCAGGACCGGGTGCGCCATCTGCCGCGGGTTGTATGCCCGAGCTACTACAACGCTTAAAAGGTAAAGTGCCGATCATCGGCATATGCCTTGGTCATCAGGCCATCGTTGAAGCCTATGGCGGCACCGTTGCTGGAGCCGGAGACATCGTACATGGCAAAGTGTCAATGATGGAACATCAGCATCACGCGATTTATGCCCAGTTGCCCTCACCGATGGCGATTGCGCGTTATCACTCACTGGTCGCCACACAAGTCCCTGACTGTTTAACTATTACAGCAAAAGTTGATGGTTTGGTGATGTCTGTTGTCCATGAACAAGACAAAATTTGTGGTTTTCAGTTTCATCCTGAGTCGATCATGACCACCTATGGCGCCACATTGCTTGCCAATGCCATTGATTGGGCACTGAGCGAATAAGCTCAACCACGATGCTCCGCCTAATTTTATACACAGATTGATAGGGATATTTTATGCAACACATCATCGATAAACTGTATGCCCAGCAGTCACTTTCGCAACTGGAAAGTCAGCAGCTATTTGATGTCATCATTCGAGGTGATCTTGACCCCATTTTAATCGCCGCGGTATTAACCGCCTTAAAAATGAAAGGCGAAACACCGGATGAAATCGCTGGCGCGGCGCAAGCTTTGCTTGCTAACGCTGAACCGTTCCCGCGTCCAGACTACGACTTTGCGGATATTGTCGGCACCGGTGGCGATGGTGCAAACACCTTTAATATTTCCACCACTGCCGCTTTTGTCGCCGCGGCATGCGGCGTGAAAGTCGCCAAGCACGGTAATCGTGGCGTTTCCAGTAAATCAGGCTCTTCTGATCTGTTAGACTCTTTTGGTATCAACCTTGCGATGAGCGCTGAGCAAACTCGTCAAGCCATGGATGAGTTAGGTGTGGCTTTCTTGTTCGCTCCCCACTATCACCAAGGGGTTCGCCATGCGATGCCCGTACGTCAAACCCTGAAAACACGCACCATTTTCAATATCTTAGGACCTTTGATTAATCCGGCTCGGCCAACGATTCAACTGATGGGGGTTTACAGTCCTGAGCTAGTATTGCCAATCGCCCAAACCATGTTACAAATGGGGCTGCAACGTGCTGCCGTGGTGCATGGTAGCGGCTTGGATGAAGTCGCCATCCATGGTGAAACTTTAGTTGCAGAAATTCGTCATGGTGAGATTATTCAATATACCTTGACCCCCAAAGATTTTGGCCTCGAGTCTTACCCTCTCTCTGCTATTCAGGGCGGAGAGCCGGCAGAAAACCGCGCCATCATTACCCATCTTTTGACGGGGAAAGGCAGCGATGCCCAACTGGCTGCTGTTGCGGTGAATGTCGCTCTACTGCTACGCCTGTTTGGTCGTGACGATCTGAAAGCCAACGCCCAGTTAGCTATTGACGTGATGAACTCGGGTAAAGCGTTTCAACTGGTTCAACAATTAGCACAAAGAGGTTAAATCCTATGTCTGAGCAACTCTCCGAACATATTTCCATCCAAGATACTCAGATGGCCGAAGTGTTAGCTAAAATCGTGCAAGATAAGTACCTTTGGGTTGAACAGCGTAAAACCAAACAGCCGCTGAATACTTTTCAAGCCTTGCTGACACCAGCCGATCGCTCATTTTATGACGCCCTCAGCCCAGAGAAAACGCGCTTTATTTTAGAATGTAAAAAAGCCTCACCGTCCAAAGGGTTGATTCGCGAAGATTTTGATTTGGATTATATTGCCTCAGTTTATCATCAATACGCAGATGTGATCTCGGTTTTAACCGATGAAAAATATTTCCAAGGCAATGTCGAGTTTCTGCCACGGATCCGAGGGCAAGTGAGTCAGCCAATCCTGTGTAAAGATTTTATGGTTGATGCTTATCAAGTGTATTTGGCTCGTCATTATGGCGCTGATGGGATTTTATTGATGCTATCGGTACTCGATGATCAGCAGTATCAACACTTAGCCGCGATTGCTCACCAACTGGGCATGGGCGTATTAACCGAAGTCAGTGACCATGCGGAATTACAGCGCGCCATCACCCTAGAAGCCAAGGTGATTGGTATTAATAACCGTAACTTGCGCGATCTCTCAACTGATCTCAATCGCACTAAACAGTTAGCTCCCTTATTACCAAAAGGCACCATCATCATTTCAGAATCGGGCATTTATCACCATCAACAAGTGCGTGATCTGGCCCATTATGCCAGCGGCTTTTTAATCGGCAGTTCACTGATGGCCGAGCAAAATCTTGAACTGGCGGTGCGCAAAATTATCCTCGGTGAAAATAAAGTCTGTGGCTTAACCCATGCCGATGATGCCGCCAAAGCCTATCAAGCCGGAGCCGTGTTTGGCGGGTTAATTTTTGTGTCTAAGTCACCACGTTATGTGGATATTGAACAGGCACGACTCGTCATGAGCGGCGCACCACTGCATTACGTGGGGGTATTTCAAAATCATTCACTGCAAGAGGTGGTCGATATCGCGCAGCAGCTATCGCTCAAAGCGGTACAGTTGCATGGTGATGAAGACCAAGCTTATGTTGATCAATTAAGAATGCAATTAGCCAATGAGATTGAGATCTGGAAAGCCTATGGCGTGAGTGATAGCAAGCCAAAAACTCTGCAACGGCATATTGATCGTCATCTGTTTGATAGCCAAGTCGGCGCTCAATCGGGTGGCACAGGACAAGCTTTTAACTGGCAACTGCTCGATGAGGTCAATAACGTGATGCTCGCTGGAGGAATAAACCCAGACAACGCTCAGCAGGCGGCAAGCCTTGGCTGTTTGGGATTAGATCTCAATTCAGGAGTAGAAAGTCAACTCGGTAAAAAAGATCAACAGAAACTTAATTCAGCATTTCGTGCCATTAGGCATTATTAATCACCGATTTGCGCATGACCAACAGTCCAAACCACCCACTAGGGTGGCAAACGACGCCAATGACAAGAGGATCATGCGCAACCAATGACAAGACAAAGGATACGAATCATGGCAAAGCTTAATGCCTATTTTGGCGAATACGGTGGTCAATATGTGCCACAAATTTTAGTCCCTGCGCTGGATCAGTTAGAGCAAGCGTTTATTGATGCGCAAGAAGACCCTGACTTTCGCGCTGAATTTATGACCTTGTTGCAAGAGTATGCCGGTCGCCCAACCGCTCTAACCCTAACCCGCAATCTCACTAAGGGCACCAAAACCAAGCTATATCTAAAACGAGAAGATTTATTGCACGGCGGCGCGCACAAAACCAACCAAGTTCTTGGCCAAGCCTTGCTAGCAAAACGGATGGGCAAACATGAAATCATCGCCGAAACCGGCGCCGGGCAACACGGGGTAGCCACCGCGCTCGCTTGCGCGCTACTTGGACTGAAATGCCGCGTTTACATGGGCGCTAAGGACGTTGAGCGCCAAAGCCCGAACGTCTTTCGTATGAAACTGATGGGCGCAGAAGTTATCCCTGTTCATTCTGGTTCGGCAACCTTAAAAGATGCCTGTAATGAGGCGCTGCGTGATTGGTCTGCTACTTATGAAACGACTCACTATTTACTCGGTACCGCGGCAGGCCCACACCCTTTCCCGACCATAGTCCGTGAATTTCAACGCATCATTGGTGAAGAAACTAAGCTGCAAATTTTGGCTCGTGAAGGACGCTTACCTGATGCCGTATTAGCCTGTATCGGCGGCGGCTCTAACGCGATTGGTATGTTCGCCGATTTTATTGATGAACCTAACGTACGTTTGATTGGTATTGAGCCAGCAGGAAAAGGCATTGATACCCATCAACACGGCGCGCCACTCAAACACGGTAAAACGGGGATCTTTTTTGGTATGAAAGCGCCACTGATGCAAGATTCGTATGGCCAAGTCGAAGAGTCCTATTCGGTTTCTGCTGGGTTGGATTTTCCATCCGTTGGCCCGCAGCACGCGCACCTGAATGCCATTGGCCGCGCAGAATATGAAAGCATTACCGATGATGAGGCGCTAGAGGCGTTTCAATCTATCGCGCGTAATGAAGGCATCATCGCGGCTTTGGAATCCTCACACGCGCTCGCTTATGCGGTAAAAATGGCGTATGCCGAGCCCGATAAAGAGCAGTTACTGGTCGTCAATTTATCTGGTCGTGGTGATAAAGATATCTTCACCGTCCATCAATTATTAGAAGAACGAGGCGCACTATAATGGATCGTTATCAACATTTATTCCAACGTTTGGCAGCACAGAACCAAGGCGCTTTTGTTCCGTTTGTCACCATTGGCGACCCTAACCCACAGCAGTCGCTGCGCATTATGCAAACCCTGGTTGAAGCCGGAGCCGATGCACTAGAGCTGGGTATGCCATTTTCAGATCCCTTGGCGGATGGCCCGACTATTCAAGGGGCGAATATTCGCGCGTTAGCATCCGGTACCACACCCGATCAATGCTTTGAGCTGATCAGCACCATTCGAGCACAATATCCTGATTTACCCATTGGTTTATTAATGTATGCCAACTTGGTCTACGCTCGCGGCATCGATAATTTTTATCAACGCTGCCAACAAGCGGGCGTTGATTCAGTGTTAATCGCTGACGTCCCCACCAATGAAAGTGCTGAGTTTGTGACCGCAGCGAAAAAATACGCCATTCATCCAATTTTTATTGCACCACCTACCGCCAGTGATGAGATCTTACAATCGGTTGCAGAGCTAGGTAGCGGCTATACCTACCTTTTATCTCGCTCAGGGGTAACGGGCGCAGAAACCAAAGCCAACATGCCCGTTCACGCCTTACTCGATCGCCTTAACCAATTTTCAGCGCCTCCAGCGTTACTCGGTTTTGGCATTTCAGAGCCAGAACAAGTCAAACAGGCCATTGAGGCTGGCGCTGCTGGGGCGATTTCTGGCTCGGCGGTAGTAAAAATTATCGAGCAACATCTTGCCGAACCCGAAGTGATGCTGGATGAACTGAAAACTTTTATTTCGGCAATGAAAAACGCCACTCAACGCGATAACTAATTATCCGCTAAGTACTTAGCGTTTCACTGAGGCGGCCTTATGGTCGCCTATTTTTTCGCTTCCTTTTATCTACAAACCCAGTCTATTTTCCTCTCACTTCCTCTTCTGGTGACAAATGTGAACTGACTCCAAGTATTTACTTTTCACCCTTCAATTTACGCTCCAATTCGGAAATCCCGATTGTTAAACAAGATTTAATCGATATAAACGAGACGAATATTTTCACAGTCAACTATCATAGGCTCAGATGTTGAGTTTTTACTCTGACAATGCCCAAGACCAATGTTGATAGAAGACTTAACGTTTCATTACACGACTAGATTGAAACTATCGGCTATAGCAATACTAAAAAAATAACAATGGAAGAATGACAATGTATAAAAGGATTAAATATTTTCTCACCAGTGATCCTGCGAGCGGTGTATTACTGCTGCTTGCCGCCATCACCGCACTTGCCATCGCTAACTCACCACTACAACACTCTTATCAACAATTTTTAAACTTTTATGTTTTTGGGATCAGCGTCAGTCATTGGATCAATGATGGCTTAATGGCTTTATTCTTTTTAATGATTGGCTTAGAAGTAAAACGTGAGTTGATTGAGGGATCGTTAAATAGTCGTTCAAAAGCCATGTTACCGGCGATGGCTGCCTTAGGTGGCATGCTATTCCCTATCGCTATCTTCTTGTTTTTTAATTATCAAGATCCGATTGCCATCAATGGTTGGGCAGCTCCAGCGGCGACAGATATTGCTTTTGCTTTGGCAATTCTAAGCTTACTCGGTAAACGAGTGCCCGTTGAATTGAAAGTCTTCTTGTTGGCTTTGGCCATTATTGATGACTTAGGCGTGATTTTTATTATTGCTCTATTCTATAACAGTGAGCCTTCAGGCATGATGCTGCTGTTTGTCTTGACCATCAGTTTGTTTTTATTCTTTTGTGGCAAGAAGCAATTTTCCTCTCTCGCGCTGTATTTTGTATTATTCCTTGTACTTTGGTTTACCGTCTACCACTCAGGAATTCACGCTACGCTCGCAGGCGTTATCGCTGGTTTCTTAATTCCACTGACTTGCCGAGCAGGAAAGAGCCCGGCGAAACGGGTTGAGCATTTATTGAACCCTTATGTCGCGTTTTTAATCTTACCGCTGTTTGCCTTTGCTAACTCTGGCGTCACGTTTTCGTCGATTAATATCGTCAGTAGTAATGCTCACTTACCGCTCGGTATTGCGCTAGGATTATTTGTCGGTAAACCTATCGGTGTCTTCTTATTCAGTTGGTTAGCGATTAAGCTTGGCGTCGCTCAACTGCCCCCTACTGTCAACCTACGCATGATTCTATCGGTAGCGGTACTGTGTGGGATTGGTTTTACTATGTCTATTTTCATTTCCACTCTCGCGTTTACCGCTGAGCAAAGTGTGATGGTCGATTACGCCAAAATCGGTATTTTGATGGGCTCGACCGCTTCAGCCATCTTGGGGTTTTCTATGTTAATGAAGGCGCTTCCAGTATCAACGCCACACATTGTCTCTAGCCAAGCCAGAGTAAGTGAGTTGCAACAAAGCCGAATTAAATAATCATGGTTGCTTCTATACTCAAACAACGTGGAATTATAATTAGGCGGTAACGGAGTGAATCCCCAATCATATAAATAAACGATATGATTGGGGTAAGCCAACACCACGGTGAGCGATTATCTGTTTTGATTTAGTGATTATTTCGCTAGACTGTCACCATCGTCTCCTTTTGGGCCTCATCTGATAATGAAACAACTGCTCGACTTTATTCCGCTGATTATTTTCTTCGTACTATTTAAGCTTTACGATATCTATATTGCGACTGGCGCGCTGATCGCCGCAACCGCACTGCAAGTGCTGATCACTTACTTTTTAGTCAAAAAAGTCGAAAAGATTCAGCTGATCACTTTTGCTCTTGTGGCTATTTTTGGCGGCATGACCATCTTCTTACATAATGATAACTTTATAAAATGGAAGGTGACCATTGTCTATCTGGTGTTTGCTATCGGACTTGCTGTCAGTCATAAACTGGGTAAATCAGCGATTAAAGGTATGCTTGGCAAAGAAATTTCACTACCGAATGATATTTGGGCCAAAATCACTTGGGCATGGGTGATGTTTTTTGCTGTCTGTGCGCTTCTCAATACTTACATTGCCTTTCAGCTCTCGTTAGAAGTATGGGTTAATTTCAAGGTATTTGGCTTACTTGCCGCAACGTTTATCTATACTTTACTGACCGGATTTTATATCTATAAACACCTGCCAAAAGAGCAAAAAGACACGGAACAGTAACGGGAGGCAGCCCGATACTCATAACACTTTTGAGCTTAATCCTATTTTAAGGGTATAATCTCAGTTCTTTTTCAGCGACCCTTGTGGGTCGCTGTTTTGTTTATTGTGGATGTCGAAAATGAATCAGGATGCACACTCTCCTAAAGGCCAACTATTATTGAGAACGTTAGCGATGCCAGCCGATACCAATGCCAATGGTGATATCTTTGGTGGCTGGATTATGTCGCAACTCGATCTCGCTGGTGGTATTCTCGCTAAAGAAATTTCCAGCGGACGTATTGTTACTGTCTCTGTTTCTAGTATTACCTTTAAAAAACCAGTCAAAGTCGGTGATGTGGTGTGCTGTTATGGTGAATGCACCAAAATCGGCCGAACCTCGATGTCGATTAATCTTGAAGTGTGGGTCAAGCCAATCAAAGAAGATGGGGTACTTGATCGCTTTCAAGTGTGTGAAGCTACGTTTAATTATGTCGCGATTGATGCAGATGGGCGGCCTCGAGTGATAAAGCAGAGAGGCGCTTGATCACATAACGAAGGATTAATAATATTAATCGTCAATAGGCATTTTAAAATCGCTTTACTTTCAGTACATTAACATCAACCATACTGACTAAACCGAAAGTTATAGGTAGACAGATAATCTACTTTTAAACACCAATAAGGATATCAATATGTGGTATGTGATCTTTGCTCAGGATGTACCGAATTCTCTAACACAACGCCTTAGTGCTCGTCCTGCTCATTTAGCACGCTTACAAGCATTACGTGATGAAGGTCGCTTGCTTACTGCGGGACCAATGCCGGCTATTGATGCAGAGAATCCGGGTGACGCTGGATTTACTGGCTCAACAGTGATTGCTGAATTTGAATCTCTACAAGCGGCCCAGCAATGGGCTGACAACGACCCTTATGTCACGGCTGGCGTTTATGCCCAGGTGATCGTCAAACCATTCAAAAAAGTGTTTTAATTATGAATAAGTTACTATTGTCCTGCGTAGGACTGACGATGCTATTATTGGCTGGCTGTAGTTCAACCGCCGATCAACAAAAACACCTAGAACTGCTTGCCGCTAATCGTGCCAGCGTATTAAACGCTGAACTCCCGATTGAACAAGGCCCTTTGACTATCATGCGTGCCAGCGCCAAGGGGACAATGATTGAAATGATGATGATTTATAACAACGACCAACAAGGTGCGACCCCAATTGATCAAGTGATGCAATCCAGTTTACAACGTTTTTGCTCGACACCTGATATTCGTGCCAATCTTGATGTCGGCATTAGTTATCGTTTCTTGGTACGCAACCCACGAGGACAAACCATGGTTGACCAATCGATGACGAAAAGTAGCTGCAAATAAACGCTAAATTCGGCTTTCCTATCGATGAGAATTCAGTCGTGGGCAAACTCAAATGAACAAGGTCTAACCATTCCGGTAGACCTTGTTTCTCTAACAAGTCAGCGTTTCTTGCTGCTCAATCAATAATGGGGATAAATCAATATACTTACCCAAATCTCGGCACTTAATACTTGGCATGTAGGGAATCTCACCTAACTTTGGCGCATCAATCCGATGTTCTAGTAATTGAATAATATCTGCATAGTGCTCGGTTCCAGGATTAACTCGATTCGCCACCCAGCCAACAATCTTTAATCCATCAGCATGAATGCTTTCTGCCGTTAGTAAAGCATGGCTTAAACAACCCAGTTTAATACCAACAACTAAAATCACTGCTAATTGTTCTTGCTGCACCCAGCGAGATAAACCCTCACTATCCGATATTGGTACCCGCCAACCACCTGCGCCTTCAACCAATACAACATCAGCATGAGATTGTAACTTCGCGAGTTTTTCACTCAGCACACTAGTATCTATATTTACCTGCTCATGTTTGGCGGCAATATGAGGCGAAGCCGGCAAGGCTAACGGATACGGATTAATATCTTCATACGGCATTTTGACGGTTGCTGCTTGCAACAAATGTAAAGCGTCGCCGTTACGCATCCCCTCTGCCGTTTGCTCACATCCAGCCGCTACTGGTTTATAACCTATAGTAGAAAAGCCACGAGCGGCCAATGCCTGCAAAATCGCTTTTGAAGCCACGGTCTTACCCACATCGGTATCCGTACCGGCAATAAATATTGCGTTAATCATCGATGTAACACCCCTAAACAAACTTGATACGTTGCAGGTAGGAGGCCTTGCTGACCAGCAAACTGCTGATAGGCCTGCTCTACCTGAGCAAGAGTGTGGCGGCCCGTTAGCCCTTGAGATCGGCCATGGATATGGGTGGCCCCAATACCTTTCAGATCGCGCATTAATTGATAAGCGCTCTCATACCACACGGTTATTGCGGGTAAGTCTAAGTGATATTGCGCAAAGTCAGATTGCGCTAACGCAAGGTTTATCTTATTCACATCCGCAAAGCGTTTAACGTGTTGATGTACATCAACCTTCTGCCACGCTTGTGCTAACTCGGTTAATGATCCAAACAATAAAGTGGAAAATCTTGCTTGTCCTTGAGGTTTGAGAATGCGATGAATTTCTTGCAGCGGAACGACTAAATCCTCACACCACTGCAAGGCTAAACTCGAAAACACCAGATCAAAGTGCGCAGCTTTGAAAGGGAGAGCTTCAGCGTCAAGTTGGACATAATGCATTCGATAATGACCACAACGCTGTTTAGCCTGATACAACATTGCTGATGAAAGATCCGCACAGACGACAGTCGCCCCCCGTGATCGCAGTTGCTGAGCGAAATAACCCGTACCACATCCCAAATCCAGTACCTGCCAATCCACCAGTTGTTTGGGCAAAGTGTCCAATAACCGTTGCCCGACATCACGTTGAAAAGCCGCATGTTGATCGTAACGAGATGCCGCTTTGCTGAAGGCTTGAGCAATGGCTTTTTTCGTTGCCCCTTGCTCAGCGTGCTCTACCCCAACCGCGAGGTTCATAATTGCCCCTCCATCGCCATCATTAAAGCGTCAGCCAGCTTTGTGACTTGTTGATTGGTGTGATTGGCCGTTAACGTAATTCGCAGTCTTGCTTGATTGGTCGGGACCGTGGGGGGGCGAATTGCACCCACCCAAATGCCACCATCACGCAGTCGGTCAGCAATAGTGATGGCACGCTGGTTGGTTCCTAGGATAAATGGTTTGATGGGAGTTGAAGTGGAAACAAAGCCAGGCACACCACTAAGCATTTGGTCATAGACCATAGAAAGTTCTTGCAACTTCTCTCTGCGCCACGATTGTTGTTGCACCATTTGGATAGAATGACAGAGAGCATAAGCTTGTGCTGGCGGCATCGCCGTTGAATAGACATGATGACGAGCAAATTGGGTTAAATAATCTCCCAAAACCTCACTACATAAGATTGCTGCTCCCGATAAACCAAGCGCTTTACCAAAAGTGACGACCAAAATATCGGGTTGAATTCCTGCTTGCGCGCAGCTTCCTCGCCCTTGCTCCCCCAAAACACCAATACCATGTGCATCATCAACCATCAGCCAGGCTCGTTGATCAACCTGCTGCTGGATTGATGATAAAGGCGCTCTATCACCATCCATACTGAATACCCCCTCAGTGACTACCAACGCGTGCTGGGATGAATGGGCGGTTAACAATTGCTTAAGGTGTTCAAGATTATTGTGCTGAAAGCGCCGTAATTGGGCTGAAGATAATAAGCCAGCTTCAATCAACGAGGCATGATTAAGCTTATCTTGTAAGAGCAGGTCCCCCTCCTCTAACAAGGTGAACAACAGGGCTTGATTGGCGCTAAAGCCAGAGCTAAACAAAATAGCTCGAGGATACCCTAACCACTCGCAAAGCAAGGCTTCAAGCCGCTGATGCGCGGGGGAAAAACCACTCACTAATGGCGAAGCGCCGCTGCCAGCACCAAAGAGAGCTAAGCCTTGCTGCCACGCTTCAACTAATGAGCGGTCACTCGCTAACCCTAAATAATCATTACTCGCAAAATGATCATACTTTCGCCCTGCGTGAACTAATTGCGCTGAACCTGTGGTTTGAACTGCTGACAATTGGCGGGTTAAGCCTCGTTGGTTTCGCTCATTCAGCGCATACTCAATCCGTTGCTCAAAGGCTAGCATCGTAAAACAGATCCGTATTACTTGGTCTTGATGCAACACGTTCAATCACTTGATCGAGCAGATCGTTTTCTGTCACTTGATCCGGTTTTTGAATCGCTTGTTGACGGTTAATACCTAACTTATTAAACAGCTGCAGATCACTGTCTTCAGCAGGATTTGGCGTAGTTAATAATTTGCAACCATAGAAGATTGAGTTGGCACCAGCCATAAAACACAGTGCCTGCATCTGTTCGTTCATCTTCTCTCTCCCTGCGGATAAACGCACCGCAGATTTTGGCATCATGATCCGTGCAACCGCAATTAACCTTATAAAATCAAAAGGCTCAACCTCTTCTGCACTCGCGAGTGGTGTTCCTTGAACTTTAACCAGCATATTAATCGGCACACTTTCAGGTTGAGTCGGTAGGTTGGCCAACTCAACGAGCAGGCCAGCACGATCATCAACACTTTCTCCCATGCCGATGATCCCGCCAGAACAAATTTTCATTCCGGAATCACGGACATGAGACAGGGTATCTAAACGGTCTTGGTAGGTTCGCGTGGTAATAATATTGCCGTAAAATTCAGGAGAGGTATCAAGATTATGGTTGTAATAATCTAATCCTGCTTGCGCTAGCTCATACGCTTGCTCTGCACTGAGCATGCCTAACGTCATACAGGTTTCTAGCCCTTTTTCTTTGACACCAGCAATCATCGCTTTCAACAATGGCATATCGCGCGCTTTGGGATTTTTCCATGCTGCTCCCATGCAAAATCGCGTCGATCCCGATTGCTTGGCTTTTTCCGCCGCGTCTAAAACACGCTCTACTTCCATAAGTCGCTCTTTATCAACATCAGTCCGATAATGAGCACTTTGTGGACAATATTTGCAATCTTCCGGACAAGCCCCAGTTTTGATCGATAATAAGGTACTGACTTGAACATGATTGTGGGGGTGAAACTGACGATGAACTTGCTGCGCAGTAAATAACAAATCCATAAATGGTTGATCAAGCAGCGCAGTAACCTCCGCCCTTGTCCAGTTGTGACGTACTTCCACGAGTAATCCTTAGCAATGTGCCTTGCTTGGTGACATTTATGCGCTGTAGTCTACTGAAGCGACATCAACTGTCAACTATAAATTAACTCACAAGTTTACATCCGACTAAATAACGACCTTGCGCGTTAGGTGGATTTCTCATCACCTTCCCCAGTTTTTATACCGCTTATGCTTGGATCTATCGCCCCTCCAAGCTAGACTGTCAACATTTAAAAAACCATTGAGTTTACAACAGATGACTTTAAGCTCTCACTTAAGTATGGACTTTTCATGGATTTAGCTTTTGATCGCCAACATATCTGGCATCCTTACACGTCAACCATTAATCCGTTAACTTGTTATCCCGTCACTCATGCACAAGACGTGACTCTCTACTTAGAAGATGGCAAAACATTGGTTGATGGCATGTCGTCTTGGTGGGCAGCCATTCATGGTTACAATCATCCGGCGCTAAATCAAGCGGTGCATCAGCAAGTGGATAAAATGTCCCATGTCATGTTTGGCGGCCTCACGCATCAGCCAGCAATTGACCTGTGTCAACAGCTGCTGGTATTGGTACCTAATAATTTACAGCACGTCTTTCTCGCTGATTCCGGATCGGTAGCGGTAGAGGTCAGTTTAAAAATGGCGCTACAGTACTGGCACGCCAAAGGTGAACGACGCTCGAAGTTTCTTACCTTACGTCATGGTTATCATGGTGATACCTTCGCTGCGATGTCAGTGACTGATCCTGATAACTCAATGCATAACCTATATAAAGGCTTTTTACCTGAGCACATTTTCGCTGATTCACCAAAAACTGGTTTTTATGATCGTTGGCAAGAGTCTGATATCGACGATTTTCGCAGCAAGATTGCGCTCCATCATCAACAGATTGCCGCGGTGATCCTGGAGCCGATAGTCCAAGGTGCAGGAGGAATGCGTATCTATCATCCGCAATTTCTGCGTGAAGTACGCCGACTTTGTGATCACTATAACGCGCTGTTAATTGTTGATGAAATTGCTACCGGTTTTGGTCGAACGGGAAAATTGTTTGCTTGTCAGCATGCGAATATACAGCCGGATATTCTGTGCCTTGGTAAAGCCTTAACCGGCGGTTATATGACGCTTGCGGCGACATTAACCAGTAAAACTGTCGCCGATACCGTTTGTAGTGGTGAGGCCGGTTGTTTTATGCATGGGCCAACGTTTATGGGTAACCCTTTAGCTTGTGCCGTCGCTTCCGCCAGTCTCGCACTGATTGCCAAAGGAGATTGGCAAACGCAAGTGGCTAATATTGAAAGCCAATTTGCCAAACGTTTACCCAATTTTACCGCCTACCGACACGTAAAAGACGTGCGCTGGCTTGGCGCCATTGGCGTCATAGAAACCCACCATCCAGTCAATATGAGCGTGATTCAAGCGTTGTTTGTCGAGCTTGGCGTATGGATCCGCCCTTTTGGCCGCTTGATTTATCTCATGCCACCTTATATCAGTGACAGCAAACATATTGATAGCCTATTAGATGCGGTAGAGACGGCTGTGCAAAATGACGACTGTTTCCAAATAAGCTAGCAATAAACGAAAACTCGTTTTAAATCGATAGCGCGCAGCTTAGCATCAATAAAAAACCGACGCACTGAGCGTCGGTTTTGAGTAACAATAAGGCAGAAATTAACCGATGTGGGTTAAACCACCCATGTATTTTTGTAATACCGCTGGGATTTCAATACGGCCATCCGCTTGCTGGTAGTTTTCCAAAATCGCTACCATGGTACGGCCCACAGCTAGCCCAGAACCATTCAGAGTGTGTACGAGTTCAGGGCGCTTTTCTGCCTTGCGACGGAAGCGAGCTTGCATACGGCGAGCTTGGAAATCCCACATGTTTGAGCATGATGAAATCTCACGGTAGGTTTTTTGCGCGGGTACCCACACTTCTAAGTCGTAAGTTTTACAAGCACCGAAGCCCATATCACCGGTGCACAGCACCACTTTACGGTAAGGAAGATCCAACAGTTGTAGCACTTTTTCTGCATGAGCGGTCAACTCTTCTAACGCCGCCATCGAATCTTCTGGCTTAGTGATTTGCACTAACTCAACTTTATCGAATTGGTGCATGCGGATCAAACCGCGGGTATCACGACCATAAGATCCGGCTTCAGAGCGGAAACACGGTGTGTGAGCGGTCATTTTCAGTGGCAGCTCTGCCTCATCCAAAATTACATCACGTACCAAGTTGGTCACTGGAACTTCTGCCGTTGGGATCAAAGAAAAACGGCGAGGATCTTCATCGCTGGCTTTTTCCGTCAATGGCTCGGTGTGGAACAGATCTTTACCGAATTTAGGTAGCTGACCAGTACCAAATAACGTCTCTTGGTTGACTAAGTAAGGAACGTATAGCTCAGTATAACCATGTTGTTCAGTGTGCAAATCAAGCATAAATTGGGCAATGGCACGATGCAAACGAGCAAACTGGCCTTTCATGATCACAAAACGAGCACCAGTAATTTTGGTTGCACTCGCAAAGTCTAAACCGCCGCTCATTTCACCTAAGTCAACATGATCTTTCACTTCAAAATCATACTCTTTCGGTGTACCCCAGCGTGACACTTCCACGTTGTCGTCTTCATCTTTACCATCGGGCACTGAACTATCAGGAATATTAGGTACGGTTTGCGTGATCGCTTCTAGTTCCGCTTGGATTTTGTCTAACTCAACTTTCTTGCTGTCGAGATCCTCACCGAGAGTACCAATTTGCTGTTTAATCGCTTCCGCACTCGCTTTATCGCCTTGCGACATCAGTTGGCCAATTTGCTTGGAGATGGAGTTACGCGTGGATTGTAAATTTTCAACTTCGACTTGAATCGACTTACGTTGCTCTTCAAGGGTGCGAATGGTTTCGACGTCGAGCGTAAAGCCACGACGTGCTAATTTTGCAGCTGTTTCATCCAGCTCTGTGCGAAGTAATTTAGAATCCAGCATTGCTAATCCTATGCTTTAATGTTGTGAAGAAACATGGGCGTTGTTTTTTTGAACAACATCACACGTATTGAATTTACTCAGCCAAAGATAACCAAAAGCCACTACTTTTCATAGCGCTTTTGTGGGCTTTTTGCGTCTAAATCGGCTAGATACTGGAGTTTTTCCGCAATCTTAGTTTCTAGGCCACGATTAGTTGGCTGATAATAACGCTTACCTATCATTTCTGGCGGTAAGTAACGCTCACCAGCGGCAAAAGCCCCAGGCTCATCATGGGCATAACGGTATTCCGCACCATACCCGAGATCTTTCATTAAATGAGTCGGAGCATTACGCAAATGTGCTGGCACCTCATACTCTGGCAAGTTACGAGCATCATTCAGGGCCTGTTTCCAAGCGGTATAAACTGCATTACTTTTCGGAGCACAGGCCAAATAAACCACCGCTTGAGCAATCGCGCGCTCACCTTCAGCTGGACCGACACGGGTAAAACAGTCCCAAGCAGAGAGAGCGACTTGCATTGCTCTTGGGTCTGCATTACCCACATCTTCAGAAGCAATCGCGAGTAAACGACGCGCAATATATAATGGGTCGCACCCTGCGCTGATCATTCTCGCCATCCAATACAAGGCGGCATCGGCATTGGAACCACGAATCGACTTGTGTAATGCCGAGATTAAGTCGTACCAAATATCGCCTTTATTATCAAAACGAGCGACTTTTTCTCCCGCCACTTCAGCCAATAAACTGAGCGTGATCTGTTTACGGCCTTGCGCATCTTGACTTGCCATGTCATACAACAGTTCTAAATAATTGAGCGACATTCGTGCATCGCCATTAACCAACTCGGCGAGCCGCTGCAAAACGTTATCATGAAAATCAGCTGGATGTTGGCCAAGCCCTTTTTGCTTGTCGTCAATCGCTTGTTGCAGTGTTTGTAAAATTTCATCGACGCTCAATGAGGTGAGTTTGTACACCCGTGCGCGAGATAACAACGCATTGTTTAATTCAAATGACGGGTTCTCCGTTGTCGCGCCTATAAAGGTCACCGTTCCATCTTCAATATGCGGTAAAAAAGCATCTTGCTGTGATTTATTAAAGCGATGAACCTCGTCGACAAAAAGAATCGTCCTCCGCCCGACGCGCTGATTTTCTCTCGCTCTATCGATAGCCGCACGAATTTCTTTAACGCCGGACGTGACGGCTGAGACACGTTCTACTTCAGCATTCGCGTAATTGGCAGCGACTTCAGCTAGCGTCGTTTTTCCAGTTCCCGGCGGGCCCCAAAGAATCATCGAGTGAAGATGCCCCGCCTGTAACGCACGACGCAGTGGTTTATCTTGGCCAAGAATGTGCTGCTGGCCAATATATTGCTCAATGGTTTGTGGCCTCATACGTGCCGCAAGGGGACGAAAATCTTCATCCCCTGAAAAATCTAAACGGTAATTACTCACGATCGCTCATTGATTTTGTTACTAGCGTTGATCATCAACATCAACCCCATCGGGGATGACAAATTGAAAACGGCTGATAGGCGGCTTTTGCAAAGTGACATCATGGAAGGTAAAACGACTTTGCTGACCATCTTGCTCGATGACGGTAAATCCGGTCACTTTCCCTTGTGCATCAATCACGATCTGAAAACGTCCTTGGTTCGATTCAAAGGTAATCGGTGTTAAGGTAAACACATCGCCTTCAGCTTCGACTTGGTACGCATTCCAATCACTGGCTTGATTACGAGTCAGTAATATAAAAGGTGTCTGCTCAGTGGCTTGTTGCTGATTATAAATTGAGACTTGTTCGATAAATGGGCTGTAATACCACAGTGTTTGTCCATCGGAGACCAAGATATTTTCATCCGGTTCAAAGGTTTCCCAGCGAAACAATCCCGGACGAGCCACTTCAACGGTGCCCTTACCTCCCATGACTGTTTCCCCTTCTGGACTCAGCACTTGCTGATCAAACTGGGCACTAAAACCTTCGGTTAATGCTAAACGCTGACTCAGCGTCTCTTTAGGACTCGCCAATACCGAAAAGCTACAAAACAGCAGCACTATCCATTTTTTCATTTTATTTTTACTCCTGACAACCTGACTTAAGGATAAATCCGTGATGATTAACCGCATCAATATCTTCAATGGTAAGGTATAACGACTTTCCTTGTTTTATATGTCAACATTCGGTAGAAAAAGTTCGTGGTTAAACCGCGTCATGTCGAAAACAAGGTTGACATGACGCCGTCTAAGTGTGGTTATTGGCCACAGCAATGCTTGAATTTTTTACCACTCGAACATGGACAAGCGTCGTTACGCCCAACTTGTTTATAAGGATTAATGGTTTGGGCTTTAGCACCAAGCATCGCTTCATCGGCGGCCAGCGCCACCTCATGAACCATTAAATCCAGTTGTTCAATCATATGCGCTAACGTGGGCAATGATTGATAACCCGCGGCTTGCATCTGCTGATGAGTCCCCGCTTCATCAATCGCCAACATTAAGGTGGTTAATAACGCTTGTAGCATGCGTAATGAACCATCGGAATGACTGCTCGTCTGCCATTGCGGTTCGATCATCGGCCATAGACTCATAAACCCCTGAGCAAACTCCGTTAACCCCTTTTCACGTGATTCTGCGTGTTGCGATAAAAGACTTAACAACGCAAATTGATTGGCTTTAAGTTGCTGATACTGTGCATTGATCTGGGCGGTAACCAAAGGTTCCAGTTCATCGACATTGTCTGGAAACAACTCACTTAACCACTGCTTAGGATCCAGTGGCTGAGTAGCAAAATTCGCCGCTAATATACTGCCTTCGATAAACAAGGGGGATACAGAGCAGAAGTGCTTAGGGAGCATTATCAATGGGTAGTTCATAAATTATCGGTATCGGTCAATTAAGATTGACACAGTATAAACGTAAACCGTTGTCAGTTGCAGCCATGATCCGAGTATCACTTGCTACAATCGATCCGTAAGACGACAAAAGAGGATGACTCATCGCCCATCTGCCACTACAATCTCGCGTCTTTGTTATTGGCGGTACCACTCTTTATTATGCGCGTTATTTTAGGCCCAATGGAGGGCGTTCTTGACCACTTGATGCGTCAAATGCTCACCGAAATTAATGATTACGATTTTTGCGTCACCGAATTTGTTCGCGTGGTCAATTTGCTCCTACCGGATCATGTTTTCTATCGTCTTTGTCCCGAGCTTAAACACGCTTCACGCACTCAATCCGGCACCCCAATCAAAGTCCAGCTTTTAGGCCAAGAGCCACAATGGATGGCAGAAAACGCCGTGCGCGCCGCAGAATTGGGCGCCTATGGCGTTGATCTCAATTTTGGTTGTCCCGCGAAAATGGTCAATAAAAGCAAAGGCGGCGCGGCACTGCTGCAACACCCTGAATTGATTTATCAGGTGGTTAAAGCCTGCCGTGACGCGGTACCGAAACACATCCCTGTCAGCGCTAAAATTCGCTTAGGCTGGGAAGATCCTAATGACTGTTTTGACATTGTCGATGCGGTGACTCAGGCAGGGGCCGATGAGCTGACCGTACATGCGCGAACCAAAGCGGGTGGCTACAAAGCCAGTGAAATTCAGTGGGACTATATTGATCAGATCCGCCAAAAAAGCACCATCCCTTTGATAGCCAACGGTGAAATTTGGAATTATGCCGATGCGCAAGCTTGTATTAGTACGACTGGTGTTGATTCTTTAATGGTTTGCCGCGGCGCGCTGAATATTCCTAATTTAGGCAATATAGTCAAATACAACCATGCGCCAATGCCTTGGAATCAAGTTGTCGAATTATTACTCGAGTACTCTGCCTATGAAGTGCGCGGAGATAAAGGTCGCTACTATCCTAACCGCGTCAAGCAGTGGTTTTCGTATTTACGTCAAGCGTATCCAGAAGCGGCAGAGCTATTTAGAGAGATACGCACACTGACTGACGTCAACGCCATCGTGAGCCACTTTCAACGCTATCGCGATCAACTGTACTAATCGGCTCCCAAAAACAAAACACCGCGCGGCTCAATCAGCGGCGCGGTGTTATTCGTTTATATGGTCATATGACCGTCGATATCTTATTTAAAACCAGCGCTCTAACGCCCCTTTATCTAACTGACGAAAAGCGCGGTTAAGCACTAAAGCCAGTTCTTTATAACGGGGTTTCGCTTTGAGTGGCTCAAGCGCAAAACCCGTCTCAATGATTTTTTGGTGCAATTCACGATACCAGCCTGCCAATGAAGGAGGCAACTGGGTATTCGCACGGCTGCCTAACCACCAAATGCCTTGTAATGGCAAACTGATCGCAAACAGAGCCACCACAATGGTTTGTGGCATGGCTTGTAAATTATGAAAGCTCATTTGAGTCAGTACGCTAATCGCCGCAATGGCTGGCATGACTTTAATGCCAAAACGGGTCGCTTTTATGATACGTGCTTCCGGAAACAGTAAGTTGAGCTCTTTACGCATTGGCCAGGTATCCATGTACTTTTGGCCATCTCTTAAACTATGGATGATTCCTGCTCTGTTGGCCATACCCTCTCTCCTTCACTGTTGATGAACCTTAAGACTAAAAAATAGTTTAATGATTCAACAAATGGCGTAAAAATTTGACGAAAGCTAATATTGTTTCAAATTTTTTTTGTTATACTGAGCCATTATCGCTATCCTCTGCGGACTCTCAATCTTATTGTTGCTGTTATTTACAATTTAGGCAACCGTAAGACGAAATCAGCATGGAATGCGTCGACGATTATACTGATTCAGTCACGTCCCTATTATACGGATATTCACCGTGTTATTGATCAAGATTAGTTCTCACTTTTTACGGGTTCAGCTATTCTTGTGGTTAAATTTTATCCTAACTGATTATACAGGTAGTTATACATGTCCAAGCTAGTTTTAGTTTTAAACTGCGGTAGTTCTTCGCTCAAGTTTGCGGTTGTTGATGCAGAAAACGGCAATGAGCATCTCTCCGGTCTTGCAGAATGTCTGCACCTTCCTGAAGCGCGTATCAAGTGGAAACTTGATGGTAAACATGAAGCCCAATTAGGTCATGGCGCAGCTCACGAAGAAGCGCTCGCATTTATGGTTGATACCATCCTTGCTTCAAAACCTGAACTAGCTGAAAACCTTGCAGCTATTGGTCACCGAGTGGTACACGGTGGTGAGCAATTCACTCAATCAGCGCTAATCGATGATTCTGTATTAAAAGGGATTGAAGACGCTGCAACTTTCGCACCTCTGCATAACCCTGCACACATCATTGGTATCAATGCGGCTAAGAAAGCTTTTCCAGCGCTGAAAAATGTTGCTGTATTTGACACCGCATTCCACCAAACCATGCCTGAAGAAGCTTACCTATACGCACTACCTTACCATCTTTATAAAGAGCACGGTATCCGTCGCTACGGTATGCATGGAACTTCTCACCTATTTATTGCTCGTGAAGCCGCTGAGCGTTTAGGTAAACCAGCCAATGAATTGAACATCATTAACTGCCATTTAGGTAACGGTGCTTCAGTTTGTGCAATTAAAAACGGTCAATCGGTTGATACGTCAATGGGCTTAACACCACTTGAAGGCCTAGTAATGGGTACTCGTTGTGGTGATATCGATCCTGCGATCATTTTCCACCTACATGATGCATTAGGTTACTCGGTTGAGCAAATCAACACGATGCTAACCAAAGAGTCTGGCCTACAAGGCTTAACTCAAGTGACTTCAGACTGCCGTTTCGTTGAAGATAACTACGGTGAAAAAGAAGAAGCCACTCGCGCAATGGACGTATTCTGCCATCGCCTAGCGAAATACGTTGCTGGTTACACTGCAAGCCTGGATGGCCGTTTAGACGCTATCGTCTTTACTGGTGGTATCGGTGAAAACTCGGGTCCAATTCGCGAAATGGTTCTAAATCGTTTAGCAATTTTTGGTATTGAAATCGATAGCGCCGCTAACCTCAAAGCTCGTTTTGGCGGTGAAGGTGTGATCACCACAGCAAACAGCCGCATCCCTGCAATGGTTATCTCAACCAACGAAGAGCTGGTGATTGCTGAAGATACTGCGCGCTTAGCAGGCATCTAATTGTCCATGTAGGCGACTCTTCCTTCCTTGCCGATAGTGTTACTTATCGGCAAGGTTTATCTAGCGTCTCAAGATGTAGCCTATTTTTTTAGGGGCTCAAGACCTATTCTTACGGAATACGGCGTTGGGCTTTGTTCCTTTCAATCTAACTCGTTTAGATTGTATCGATAGTGTTGAGGTACTTAACGTATGTCCCGTACTATTATGCTTGTCCCAATCAGTGCCGGTGTGGGTTTAACCAGTGTGAGCATGGGTCTTTTGCGCGCCATGGAGCGTAAAGGTGTAAGCGTTTCTTTTTACAAACCAATTTCACAGCCACGTAGCGGTGGCGATCAGCCAGATTTAACATCAACCATTATTCGTCATAGTAGCGATATCAAAATTGCTGAACCAATGGCCATGTCAGCCGCCGAAGCGCTGATTGGCGGCGAAAAAATGGATGTACTACTGGAAACGGTTGTTGAACGCTATAACCAAATTATTGTTGATGCCGAAGTCACGTTAATCGAAGGTTTAGTCCCAACGCGTAAGCATCCTTTTGCGAACCAAGTTAACGCAGAGATTGCTAAAACGTTAGGCGCTGAAATTGTTTTCGTTGCCACGCCTGGTACCGATAATCCAACTCAGCTCAAAGAACGTATCGAAGTCGCTTGCTCTAACTTTGGCGGCACTAAGAATAAAAACATCTCTGGTGTGGTTATTAACAAACTCAATGCGCCAGTCGATGATGCGGGTCGTACTCGTCCCGATTTGTCAGAGATTTTTGACGATGCCGATGGTGCAAAACAGGCCAACCTTGAAGTAATGCAAATCTTCAACAGTAGCCCAATTCGCGTACTTGGTTGCGTGCCATGGAGCATTGACCTTATCGCGACTCGTGCGATTGATATGGCGAAACATCTCAAAGCCGAAATCGTTAATGAAGGTGATATCAACAGTCGACGCATTAAGAGCATCACTTTCTGTGCACGCTCTATCCCGCATATGATTGAGCACTTTAAACCTGGCTCATTATTAGTGACTTCAGCCGACCGTCCTGACGTTATTGTTGCTGCTGCTTTAGCGGCGATGAATGGCGTAGAAATTGGTGCCGTATTGCTGACCGGTGGTTACGATATTCCTAAAGAGATCGCTAACCTATGTAAGCCTGCTTTTGACACTGGCCTACCGATTTTCAAAGCGCAAGGCAATACTTGGCAAACCTCATTGAACCTACAAAGCTTTAGCCTTGAAGTTCCAGCGGATGATAAAGAGCGCGTTGAGTTTGTCAGTGAACATGTTGCTAGCCACATTGATGGCCCATGGATTGATTCGCTGACCGAAGGCACTCAAGCAACGCGTCGTTTAAGCCCACCAGCGTTCCGTTATCAACTGACTGAATTTGCTCGTCGTGCTAACAAACGTATCGTGCTACCAGAGGGTGATGAGCCACGTACCGTTAAAGCCGCTGCGATCTGTGCAGAGCGTGGTATTGCAAAATGCGTACTGCTTGGTAACCCAGAAGAGATCAAACGCGTTGCTGCATTGCAAGGCGTTGAGCTTGGTGCAGGCGTTGAAATTATTGACGCTGCAGCCGTTCGTGAAAATTACGTTGCTCGTTTGGTTGAGCTGCGTGGCGCGAAAGGCATGACCGAAGTCGTCGCTCGTGAAAAGCTTGAAGATTCGGTATTCCTCGGCACTATGATGCTTGAAGCGAATGAAGTCGATGGTCTTGTTTCTGGAGCGGTTCACACCACAGCCAATACCATTGTTCCACCATTCCAGATCATCAAAACTGCGCCGAACGCTTCGATCGTCTCTTCGGTGTTTTTCATGCTGCTGCCTGATCAAGTTTTGGTTTACGGTGACTGCGCGATTAACCCAGATCCAACTGCTGAACAATTGGCGGAGATCGCGATTCAATCGGCAGACTCTGCGGCTGCATTCGGTATTGAACCTCGCGTCGCGATGATCTCTTACTCAACCGGCACCTCTGGTAAAGGCGCGGATGTGGATAAAGTACGCGAAGCCACTCGTCTTGCTCAAGAGAAACGTCCTGATTTAATCATTGACGGACCTCTACAGTACGACGCTGCCATCATGGAAAATGTCGCGGCTTCTAAAGCACCGAACTCTCCAGTTGCAGGTAAAGCAACCGTGTTTATCTTCCCTGATCTGAATACAGGTAACACCACTTATAAAGCCGTACAGCGTTCAGCGGATCTGGTTTCTATCGGTCCAATGCTGCAAGGCATGCGTAAGCCAGTGAACGACTTATCACGTGGTGCTTTGGTTGACGATATCGTCTACACCATCGCCTTAACTGCGATTCAAGCAGACCAAGAGCAAAAATAATTGAGATAATGATTGCTCACGGTTAATGGCAGACAAAAAGCCCTCGATGTAATTCGAGGGCTTTTTTAATCATGACGACCAAATGTCGATTAACTTAACTGTTCACGACCATGAGCACTATCAAGATCAAATTCTGGACCTCTTGGCACCACTTGCGTTGGATTAATCATGCTATGACTAAAATAATAGTGCCGCTTAATATGATAAAAATCCGTCGTTTCACGCACTCCCGGATGCTGATACAACTCTTTAAGATAGCCATTAAGATGAGGATAATCAGCAATCCGACGTTTATTACACTTAAAATGGCCCACATACACCGCATCAAAACGAATCAAGGTAGTGAACAATCGCCAATCCGCTTCAGTTAACACTTTTCCTGCTAAATAACGATGCGTTGCCAAATGTTGTTCGACCTTATCTAGAGCAGCAAAGAGTGCCTCATACGCTTCTTCATATGCTTGCTGGGTAGTAGAAAAACCACAGCGATAAACGCCATTATTAATATTGGGATAAATAAAAGCATTCCAATCATCAATGACTTCACGCAATGCCAATGGGTAATAGTCGATATCATTGCCGGTTAATGAGTTAAACACCGAGTTAAACATTCGGATAATATCTGCAGATTCATTACTGACGATGGTTTGGGTTTGTTTATCCCATAGTACTGGCACAGTAACGCGTCCGGTATAATCCGCTTTGGCTTGAGTATAGAGTTGATGCAAAAAACGATGGCCAAATAAAGGCTCGGGGATCCCAAACTTCCAGCCATGGCTTAGCATATCAGGGCAAACCACTGTTACGTCAATATGGTCCGTCAGCTGTTTTAACTCTCGAAAGATCAACGTGCGGTGCGCCCATGGACAAGCTAAAGAAACATACAGATGATAACGACCTGAATCGGGAGTGAATCGAGCATTCGGTGTGTTCTCTATCCAATCGCGAAAACCAGCGTCTTCACGCACAAATTGCCCATTGCTCTGTTTCGTATCGTACCAAACGTCCTGCCATTGGCCTGCCACTAGTCTACCCATGCTTGACCTCTCTTTACGTATTTTGCTACTCAGTATTGATACGCTAGTATAAAGTGCAGCCGTAAGAAGAGAACCGAAGGGAATTGGCCTAGATGTTCAAAATTTTTGATGGGGAAAGTAAATAAAACCATTTGAATATCACCCCGAAAGACAATCAATCTTTCGGGGCGATGTGGTAGAGGTAGATATTAGGCTATATTTCGACGTGTAGACACGACACAGCGTGAATATCATTACCTTTGATTTGCGGTTTGGTTTGCGCACACTCTGCCGTGGCTTGTGGGCAACGAGTGCGGAATACACAACCAGAAGGTGGATGGATCGGCGAAGGCAGATCCCCTTCTAACATCTGAATGGTTTTACTGCGCTCTTTTTTAGGATCAGGAATAGGCACTGCCGACATCAAGGCTTTGGTATAAGGATGCAGCGGATTGGAGAATAGAGCTTCGGACGTGCCCAACTCCACCGCGTTACCTAAATACATCACCAATACCCGATCGGAAATGTGCTTAACCACCGACAAATCATGAGCAATAAACACCAACGACAAGCCTAGCTCTTTTTGCAACTGCTGCAATAAGTTAACCACCTGAGCCTGAATCGACACATCGAGTGCTGAGACGGGTTCATCGCAGATGATCATTTTCGGATTTAAGATCAACGCACGGGCAATGCCAATACGCTGACACTGGCCGCCGGAAAATTCATGAGGATAACGGTTAATCACGTTCGGCAGTAAACCGACTTTGGCCATCATCTCTTTAACGCGATCTTTCACTTCTTGTTTAGATAGCTCAGGGTAAAAGGTTTGTAGTGGCTCAGCGATAATATCGCCCACCGTCATCCGCGGGTTGAGTGATGCCAACGGGTCTTGGAAAATCATCTGAATATCTTTACGAGTATTGCGTCGCTTAACGGCATTCAGACGGGTTAAATCTTGCCCTAACCAGACCACTTGCCCTTCAGTCGCTTCGACTAGACCAATGATTGCCCGAGCAAAGGTCGATTTACCACAGCCAGACTCACCGACCACACCTAAGGTTTCCCCTTCGTACAAGCGCACATTCACGCCATCGACCGCTTTAAGCGTCGATGGTTTAGCCCATGGCCATGGTGATTTTGCTGGAATGCTAAAATGTACTTTCAGATCTTGCACATCCAACAATAGATTTTTTTCTAAGTTCATTACTTCCATCCCTCCCAATCCGAAAAACAAGCGCGCTGACGATTATCGGCAAAACTCAGTAACTGCGGCGCTTCACGTTTACAACGGTCGGTGACTCGATGACAGCGTTCTTGATACGGACACCCCGGTGGTAGACGTAATAAATTCGGTGGATTACCCGGAATGGTCGGTAAAATTTCCCCTTCCGTATCCAAACGAGGAATGGCTTTTAATAACCCTTCTGAATACGGATGACTTGGATTATAGAAAATATCATCCACGTCAGCGTATTCCATGGTCCGTCCGGCGTACATGACCAGCACTTTGTCACATGAGCCAGCGACAACGCCCAAGTCATGGGTGATCATAATGATCGCGGTATTAAACTCTTTTTTCAGCTCATTGAGCAAATCCATGATTTGCGCTTGTACCGTCACATCCAGTGCGGTCGTCGGCTCATCGGCAATCAGCAGTTTTGGACGACACAACAGTGCCATTGCAATCATCACCCGTTGACGCATACCACCTGAAAACTCATGAGGATACATGGTGATCCGATTACGTGCCTCGGGGATTTTCACCGCATCGAGCATACGCACTGACTCTTCGAAAGCTTGCGCCTTACTCATGCCTTTATGAAGCATTAACACTTCCATCAACTGATCGCTGACTTTCATGTATGGATTGAGCGACGTCATTGGATCTTGGAAAATCATTGCAATTTGTTCGGCGCGAACTTTGTTCAATTCACGCTCAGGCAAGTTTAAAATTTCTCGCCCTTCAAATTTAGCACTGCCACTGATCTTTCCGTTTTTGGCCAGCAAGCCCATTAAAGCAAACACGGTTTGTGACTTGCCCGAACCAGACTCACCAACAATGCCCAAGGTCTCACCTTGTTGCAAAGAGAAGGTTAAATCATTGACCGCAGTGACCATGCCATCCCGAGTCGAGAACTCAACTCGCAGGTCTTGAACATCTAATAAGTTCATTATCTATTCCTTAGCTAAGTTGGGTTATCGGTCTTTAGGATCGAGCGCGTCACGCAGCCCATCACCGACGTAGTTAAAACAAAATAGAGTGACGATCATAAAAGTAGCCGGGAAGATAAGTTGCCAAATAGCGACTTCCATTGTGTTAGCGCCTTCCTGTAACAACGCCCCCCAACTGGTCATCGGCTCTTGAACCCCTAAACCAAGGAAAGAAAGAAATGACTCGGTTAAAATCATACTCGGGATCAGTAGCGTAGAGTAAACCGCAACAATACCCAGTACGTTCGGCACAATATGACGAGTGATAATTCGCCATTGACTGACACCACAGACATGCGCAGCTTCAATAAACTCTTTGCTGCGTAGGCTTAAGGTTTGCCCACGTACAATTCGCGCCATATCCAGCCAAGCTATCGCTCCAATCGCAACAAAAATCAGCACAATATTACGACCGAAAAACGTCACCAATACGATAACCAGAAACATAAAAGGAATCGCGTATAAAATTTCCAAAACACGCATCATCACACGGTCGGTACGACCACCAATAAAACCAGAAGCCGCGCCGTATAAAGTCCCAATCAGTACAGCAACAAACGCACCCATGATCCCGACCATCAAAGAGATTCGACCGCCAATTAAGGTCCGGACAAATAAATCTCGCCCTAAGGCATCAGTACCAAACCAATGGGTTGCCGAAGGGGCCGCGTGCATCGCATACCAATCGGTTTCATCGTAACTAAAATTAGCCAACATCGGCCCAAACACCACCAGTAAAGTGATGAAGCATAAAATACATAAGCTCGCCATTGCCGCTTTGTTGCGCATAAAACGTACACGAGCGTCTTGCCATAAACTACGACCTTCAATCTCAAGGTTTTCGGTAAATTTCTCTATGGCTTGTAAGTGTTCTTGTTTCTTTAACATGCTTTCGCCCTCAAACTAGTAGCGAATTTTCGGGTCGATATAAGCCAGAAGAATATCGACAATCGCGTTAAATAAGATAAATAAGAAACCAATCAAAATGGTGATTCCCATCACTAAGGAGTAATCTCGGTTAAATGCCGCGTTAACAAACAAACGACCAATTCCGGGTAAACCAAAAATGGTTTCAATGACCACCGAACCAGTGATAATGCCAACGAAAGCCGGTCCCATATAAGAGACAACCGGCAGTAAAGCGGGTTTTAACGCGTGCTTAAACACGATATAGCGATAGCTTAATCCTTTGGCACGAGCGGTACGGATAAAATTACTGTTTAAGGTCTCAATCATCGAACCACGGGTAATACGGGCAAAAGTTGCAACATACAGCAACGACATACCAATCACTGGCAACGCCATATATTTAAAGGATCCATCGAGCCAGCCACCGGCCGGAAACCAACCTAATTTGATGGAAAAGACATAAATTAATACCGGCGCTAATACAAAGGAAGGCATGACGACCCCGAGCATCGCGGTCGACATAATCGTATAGTCTATCCAAGTATTGTGCTTTAACGCCGCAATCGTACCAATCGAGACACCGATAATAATCGTAAAGATAAACGCCGCGGCACCAATTTTTGCCGACACGGGCAGTGAACTCGCAACTAACTCATTCACGGTATAATCTTTATATTTAAACGAGGGACCTAAATCACCACGCAAAATATTACCGAGATAAGTGATGTACTGCACCGAAACGGGCTTATCAAGGCCATATTTGGCATTGATATTGGCCATGACTTCCGGTGGTAATGGACGCTCACTAGAAAACGGATTTCCCGGTGCAAAGCGCATGAGAAAGAAAGACAGGGTGATCAATACCAACATGGTTGGTATTGCCTCAAATATCCTTTTTACGATGAATTTAAACATAAACTCACTCTTTCCAATCTGTGATAATAAAAAATACAAACGACACTGCATGCACCGTTACGTACATGCAGAGTCGAACAACAGGTGGTTTAACCACTCAATTATTATTTTGCTATGAGATAAAGATCTTTAGTGTAGATTTTTTCTTCAGCGTTATTGCTCGGGAAACCACCGACCTGTGGTGATAACAAACGAGATTTAACATATTGATAGATAGGGGCAATCGGCATGTCACGTGCAAGCAGTTTTTCTGCCTGAGCGTAAATCGCCTGACGCT
Organism: Vibrio sp. A11; assembly: GCF_013048705.1. Taxonomy (NCBI): domain Bacteria; kingdom Pseudomonadati; phylum Pseudomonadota; class Gammaproteobacteria; order Vibrionales; family Vibrionaceae; genus Vibrio; species Vibrio sp. A11. Next base: position 51,525 of record NZ_VHSI01000018.1, read on the forward strand.
CTTTTTCTGAGGTAGTTGCCATGGCTTTGGCCATCAGCGCATCATACTCTTCGTTATGATATCTTGGATCATTCGAGCTGTTGCTTGACTTCATCAAGGTAAGGAATGATGAAGCTTCGTTGTAGTCACCACACCAGCCAGCACGCGTCACGTCAAAGTTACCTTCACGGCGTGAATCAAGATAGGTTTTCCACTCTTGGTTCTCTAGCGTAACGTTCACTCCAAGGCCTGAGCGCCACATCGATTGAATCGCGGTCGCGACTTTACGGTGGTTTTCTGAGGTGTTGTATAGCAAATTAAAGCGCAGTGGATTACTGCGATTATAACCCGCTTCTTCTAGTAACTTTTTCGCTTCGGCCAAACGTTGCTGTTGAGTCATTTTGCCATAAGCAGGCATTTCTGGTTGAAAACCAGCGGTAATTTCTGGGGTTAAGAAATAAGCCGGTTTTTCACCTTGGCCCATAATCGCATTGGCGATGACATCACGGTCAATCGCGAAAGAGAGCGCTTTTCGAACTCGCACATCATCCAAAGGCGGTTTTTGGTTATTAAAACCATAGTAGTAAGTGCATAAGCTTCCCACGACTGAAACCGAGTCAGCGTGATCACGTTGTAGGCGGCGGAAATGTTCAATCGGCACTTCGTTGGTAATGTGAATCTCGCCAGATAAGAAGCGATTCATCTCTGCGACTTGGTTTTCAATCGGTAAAAACGTGACTTTGTTAATCACTGTTTTTGAATCATCCCAGTAATTGGGATTGCGTTTTAGCTCTAAACGCTCATTGACCACCCAGCGGTCCAACATATAAGCGCCATTGCTGACATAATTACCCGCGCGAGTCCACTCATCACCATGTTTCTCTATCGTCCCTTTATGGACAGGCTTCATTGTGGTATGACCAGTCATCATCACGAAATACGGCAGTGGCGTATCCAATTCAACCACCAAAGTATGATCGTCTAATGCTTTAACACCTAATGTCGTGCTGGCTTTTTCTCCAGCAATGATCTCTTTCGCGTTTTTCATCTTGGTGTATTCCATATACCAAGAATAAGGTGACGCAGTAGCAGGGTCGACCGCACGCTGCCAGCTGTAAACGAAATCTTGCGCAGTCACTGGATCGCCATTAGACCATTTTGCGTCTTTACGTAAATAGAAGGTATAAGTTTGGTTATCTGAGGTTTCCCAACGCTCGGCAACACCAGGAATAGTATTACCATCAGCATCTTGGTTAACTAAACCTTCGAGCAAGTCACGAATCACGTGCGATTCTGGTACACCTTCGGTTTTATGCGGATCGAGAGAAGCAACTTCAGTACCATTACCACGGATAAGCTCTTGAACAGGAGCAAGTTTAGTCCCTGCTGGAACATCAGCAGCGAGCGCAGAGAAAGAGGCCGTAGCGACAGTTAAACCTGCGCCAAGTAACAAGGCTTGTGTGATTTTATTTTTGTACATGCATAAACTCCAAGTTTTTATTTTGCATCCATGACTCTTTATTAAGCCTTCAGAACGGCCTGAATCAGGTGGCTTAGCGCAAAAACCAAGCAATATAACCTAGACCTAATAAAGAATTTCGCACATTAGCAATCATCGAAGTAATTTGCCAATAAAATGTAAAGCTAACCAATGATATCCTTAACCCACATCAATTATTAGGCAATTACTCCACTATAACGCTGCACCGCTGCGCGTTTGCGGTTACGCCCTAGTGACTAAAACCACCACTTACTTAGCCAGTAGCCTTTTTAATCGACAAGGGAAACAATCTTTAGACAAGTCGGGCATAAGCACTGCTTGAAACCCGATTAGCAGTATCTTCCGCCGTCAATTTAGCAAAAAATTAACATTTAAACAGTAGAACGTCTAACTTATTGTAATAATCCCCTGTTAAAGCCCTACGTTCTGTGAAGAGGGTCACTACCTTGCACTAAGCTGACCATATTGCCCCAGCATGTTGCATTCACAGTAAGAATTATTACCACGGAATCCATTGATTTAAACCACTGTGGCGATATTCAGCTCACAAGCAGTTAACCCATCGTACGGGTTAGTATTTCAAGTATTTGGGGACGAAAAATAAAAAATACCGCGCCAAGTAAACACAATCCAGCCCAGACAAAATCCAAGCGGAAAGGTTCTTTCATATAAATCAGCGCAAAAGGCACAAACACGGTTAACGTAATAACTTCTTGCAATATTTTCAGTTGGCCTAAGTTCATCACCGTATAACCAATCCGGTTTGCTGGCACTTGAAACATATATTCAAACAGAGCGATGCCCCAACTGATCAATGCGGCAATGATCCAAGGTTTATGAGCTAGATCTTTTAGGTGGGCATACCAAGCGAAGGTCATAAAAACATTACTGATCAATAACAGACCAATAGTGACCAACATCGGTGGCAGGGCAAACATGATGAACGCTCCGGATCAAGTAGGAAAACCAGCGCAGTTTGCGCTGAGTTTTTGCTCTCGTCAATCCACTCAATAGTAATTTCAATCAAACTGGGAACGATACCGAAAAATGAGCTAAAAATCCTACATTAACCACATTTATCATTAACTGATCACATTTTTAGAAGTGAAATCTTCTAGCTTTTATTTGATGCTTTTTCCACCCTGGCCCATCGGCTACACTAAGCAAAACCATGATCGGAGAAATAATAATGAACAAAATTTGGGTAACGGGCGATGCCGTCGTCGATTTAATTCCTGAAGGCGACAAGCATTACTTAAAATGCCCCGGAGGAGCTCCTGCTAATGTTGCCGTTGCCATTGCAAGATTAGGTGGACAAAGCGCTTTTTTTGGTCGAGTCGGGAACGATCCCTTTGGTCGATTTATCCAACAAACCTTAATAACAGAACAAGTCGATTGCCAACATCTTATTCTCGATGATCAGCAACGCACCTCAACCGTGGTGGTTGATCTCGATAGCTCAGGTGAGCGTAGCTTCACTTTTATGGTCAAACCCAGTGCTGATCAGTTCCTACAGCCAACCGATATTCCAGCCTTTAAACAAGGGGAGTGGCTACATGTTTGCTCTATCGCTCTTGCCAACCAGCCAAGTCGCAGCAGCACATTTGCAGCCATAGAACAAATCAAACGAGCCGGTGGTTATGTTAGTTTTGATCCTAATTTACGAGAAGAAGTCTGGCAGAATCCGGAGCAGATTATCGAGGTCGTCATGCAGGCAGTCAGTAAAGCTGACGTAGTCAAGTTCTCTGAAGAAGAGCTGACTTTTTTAACTCAAACACAAACTATTGAGCAAGGGTTAACCGCATTAGCTCCCCTCGCCTTACCCTTAGTGGTGGTCACTCAAGGGTCAAAAGGTGCTTTAGTAGTAACAGGCAAACAACAACAGTTAGTGACAGGTAAAGTGGTCAAACCTATTGATACCACTGGCGCAGGCGATGCATTTGTCGGTGGTTTGTTATACCAATTAGCGACAAGTTCCAACTGGCAAGAAAATACGACCCAAGCCATCCAATGGGCACATGGCTGCGGTGCATTAGCTACTACTCAAAAAGGGGCGATGACGGCTTTGCCTGACCAACAAGCGTTACTCGAATTTATCGAATCTTAATTGAATGGCTGTTGGTCTTGTTGAACCAACAGCCGCTATACCCAAACGATTTGGAGTCACAGATAAGCGGCAAATGAATTCATCCCAATGAGCATAGACAAACTATTTGATTGGGATGAACGAACGTAGCTAACATCGCTGCAGTTGCAAATAGGAACAGAATAACCTTAAGCAGCAAACGGCTTTAATGTTGCCTGAAGGGGGAAGTAATCCGCTTCTACCTCAGCGCCGAACAAAGCGATTTGCGTAGCATCCGGCGCGGTAAACACACGGCTACTCATCACTTGATCTCCTTGGTTGATAAAGATTTCAATCGACGAATGATCAACCAGAATTTGTAGCTCAACCTGCTGCGTAGTCAGACTGATTTCTCGTATCGTATCCCCTTGACGAATCTCAGTTTGACTACGATCTAAACGTAAAGTTTGGCTCTGCTCATCAAGCGTCAAAACGACTTGCTGCTGACTATTTTTCATCAAATGCAGCTCACTCCCCCAAGGTAAAGTGACCAGTAACTCATAACTTTTACCGCCAATGTCGATGCCCTGCTCGGTCAAATGTAGTGAGCGTTTTTCGCCGCGCAACTGAGTGAGTTCACGAATCGGGCTCTGTATCACGCGACCATTTATCCACCGTAACTCACGTAACGCGGTTAATTGATGGATCCAACCATCAGCACAACTAGGATGATCGACCTCGTCCGGTAGCCCCATCCAACCACAGAGTACACGGCGTCCATCTGGCGTCAGTGCCGTTTGCGGCGCATAAAAATCAAAACCACAATCAAGCTCCCAACCTTGTAAGAATTGTAGCTGTCCTTGCTGGTTGTCGGCAACGGTGAAAATTCGATTGTGATGTTCAATGGTGTGATGAGGATTAGGCGAGCGGATACCTTGTGGACCAAAAACAACCAAACTTTGGCCATCAAGTTCAAACATATCTGGGCATTCCCACATATAACCATAAGGCGCTAATTCTTGACCATACAATCCATCAAAGTGCCAATCTTGTAAGTTATCCGAATGATAAACGGCCAAACAGCCCGCTAATTGCTGAGTTTGCGCGCCGAGCAGCATCCGCCAGCGGCCCTGTTTATACACCACTTTGGGGTCACGAATATGCTCAGTGACACCATCTGGTAGCGTGCGTATCACAGGGCCCAGCTTTGTAAAACCACCTTCAGAGTTAGCTTTCGCAACGCACTGCATGGTTTGCCGCTGACGACCATGCCCTAAGCGGGTATTTCCGGTATAAAATAGCCACAGATCGTCGCTATCACTCACCGCATGACCTGAAAATACACCGTGACTGTCAAACCAATCTGAAGGCGTTAAAGCAATCGAATGCCAACGCCAGTTGATAAGATCTTGGCTTTTGAGTAGCACCCAGTACTTGTCTTTATGTTGGCAAGCAAACGGGTGCCACTGATAAAATAAATAATATTCACCTTGATGATAAACAAAACCATTAGGATCATTGAGCAAACCTTGTGGCGGCGAAATATGCCATTGCGGACGATATACACTTTCGGTCGGCGGTAAATAAGCTTTGGCTTGTTGACGTTGCTGTTTTGCAATGTGAATGCCAACCTCTGCCAAATCGTGTTCAGAAATTTCATCACTGATCGGCATAGAAAGCTGCCACTCCCCTAATACCGACTCTGAGACTATCGACGTTGGCAGCGGTTTAACCTGCTGTAAATCACGTACCGCAACGGTTACCCGCCCTTCTGGTGCTAAAATACGCAGAATATTGGTTATCCCACCAGCGAGTTCAATCAACAAATTAAGAGACATAGAATTACCATCAAGTCGGGAACGTTCTCAAAAAGTATAAGACATTACGCCGATAGGCAAGTATTTCTGATTTTCATGAGTAACTCGACGAGAGCAATGTGAGAAAGAACACAAAATTGTCGACGAGTCTCTACGAGACCAATGGTGAGCAAGTCTCACGATCAATATTTTGAAAGGTCAGCACGACTTTACTCATTTCTAAACCTTGTCCAGCAATACGATCAAGCAACATTTTTGCGGCATTTTCTCCTGCTTTATCAAAAGCATAATTGAACGTTGATAAGCTTGGAGTACTGACATAAGCCAACTCGTCATTACCGACCCCAAGTATTTTCACCTGCTGACCCGCAATTCGACCGCTCTCATGCAGGGCTTTAATTGCCCCGACCGCTAATCGATCAGTCGCACAAAATAGTCCATCGAGTTGAGGGAAAACTTGTAGTTGCTGCTTAGCTAACCGATAACCTGATTCAATCGAAAAATCACCACGTGCATGAAACAATAACTCTCGCTGATGAAGCGCTAGTGACTGAGCTAGCCCTTGCGAACGAAGGGCATCTACCGCCAAATCATCACTTTGCACACCGATAAAACCGATCTGCTCGCATCCAGCCGCGACTAAGCGATTACCTGCTTCAAACCCGACTCGTAAATCATCATGCACCACGCTAGGGATATTGTATAACGAGCCATCCTGACCAATTAATACAACGGGAACATGAGATTGTTGAATCGCTTTAATCAAAGGCTCATCAAGGTGAGTCGCATAGAAGATGATTCCCTCAACCCGCTTTTGATTAAAGATTTGAATGTATTCTAATTCCTTAGCATGAATTTGATGAGTATTGGCGAGTAATACATGCTTTCCTGCTTGTTCAAAAATAGCCGTTAAACCATCAACCCCTTGCGCGGTGGCATGGGAAGAGACCCGAGGCACAATCACTCCAATCAAATTGGTCTTTTGTGATTTGAGATCTTTTGCAACCTGATTGACCATATAACCACAATCAGCAACCGCTTTTAACACCTTGATTTTGGTAGATTCTTTAACACCATACTCGTCATTCATCACTCGTGATACGGTCGATTTTGATACACCAGCTAAACGCGCTACATCATGCAAACTTGCCATTATTTTCTCATTCCATCATCACATTGGGATTGATTGCAAAATCACTACCATCTTATCGTTCTTAATGCGTGATTCTACCCTTGTTTTGTTAATTATCACTGCGGGTTTTGGCGATCCTATTCACATATTTACTGATTTCCTTTTGACCTGTCGCGATTTGTTGATGATTATTAAAACTGCAAACGTTCCCAAAAAAAACAACTGTAATCATTAAAACTATCCTATAAATCATTCACAACAACCGGGGTGAGTTATGAACTATCCAGTCATAGCAAAACAACTTATTGAGCTGTTGGGTGGCAAAGCCAACATTCAAGCACTCGCACACTGTGCCACTCGACTACGTTTGGCGATCAGTGATGAATCGCTGATTGATGAAAAAGCCATTGAAGATCTCGATGGTGTAAAAGGTCAATTTAAAGTCGCAGGTCAGTACCAAATTATTTTCGGTTCAGGCATTGTTAACCAAGTTTATGCTGAAATGGCCAAGTTGACGGGCCTTGCTGAGATGTCCACCAATGATGTGGCTTCAGCTGGTGCACAAAAGCAGAATATTGTCCAACGTGCAGTGAAAGGCTTATCGGATATTTTCGTACCCATCATCCCAGCGATTGTCGCGGGGGGCTTATTAATGGGTCTTTATAACCTATTAAACCTGAGATCTGGTTAAGCCAGAACTAAGCAATTACTCTCTAACAGCTCAAACTCTTGAGCTGTTAGATCTAGACTGGGCTTTTTATCCCTCAAGCAGTACGCGATTAATCCGCCCAACAGATTCA
>NZ_VHSI01000019.1:0-35364 GCF_013048705.1 Vibrio sp. A11
AAAAAATCATTTTCCATGGTCAATTGACCGATCTTGGCGTGAAGTTTGTCCACTTCTTCGGAACTCTCTTTTCCTGAGTGATTTTCGGTGGCAAAAATCATGGCTGCGTTTTCAAGCAGCTCCTTTTGCCATGTTGAGATCTGGTTAGCGTGCAGGTTATATTTCTGAGCTAGCTCAGCGACGGTTTTATCGCCTTTAGCGGCATCGAGAGCCACCTTAGCTTTAAGCTCAGGAGAGTGGTTTCTACGTTTTCTAGTCATAATCTGTCCCTGTATTGTTGGGTACTATCAAAACAGATCGACCACTTAAAGTCATGTCCGAAAATTGGGGCCACTTCTCTGCTTATAGGGTTGCTTGATTTTGTTGTGGTGAAAAGTTTTTTGATTACCTACCTCCTAAATCTTAATATGACAAAAATGTCATGTTTGAGTGCCGAAAACGGTCACACTGGTTTAGATAAACTAAGAGCATCCAAACAGAGAAGGAAATAATAATGAATCTATTAGTCAAAACTCTATTAACTAGCTCTATTATACTTACTAGTGCCGCATCATTTGCACAACCATTGTATTCCGGTGGCAATTATGTAAGTCGAGTTGATCATAAAACTGTCTCTATTGATGCCGTGAGCTCTAAACAGCAAGCATACACGTTAGGGCTGGAAAAACTGTCAGAATTTGAGGATATGAGCGGGCGAGATTTAAGTACAGCTCTGGTCCCTGTAAGAACTTATGGTAGTGCTCGAAATTCTACTCACCTGAAAGATGGAGGGTATGTAACTGTTCAGGAAAGATTGAATAATCAAGGTCAGATAGAGTATGTAGCCAAAGTACATCTTAATGTTCATTATCAAGAACGAGATAGCAACAACTAATCTCAGCAGAGCTCCTAGAGCATCAATTTGTTCTAGGAGCTAAGGAGCAACTATGATTGATAAAATTTCGGTAATATTTCAGGAACAAAAGCTTGAGGATATTGAATCAGTTCTCGCAGAGGAAGGGGTGCGAAACTTCACGATTTATCAAGTACAAGGGCGTGGAAGTCATGCGAACCTAATTGATACCCATGCTTTAAATACACATTACCAACTAGATGTTTTCATTGGTCATAGCCATACTCAGAGTTTGGTTGGTGCATTACTAGATACTCTATGTGTGTCACAAGAAGGAAATGGTGTTACGTCTGTCATAGAAAACGTTTTGTTGTTTGATAATAATACGAAAAATCAAATTTCTAACCCATCATATAATCACAAGCTCGATGTATAACATCCAAGGAAATGAAGGCATTTTTCTTATATGAAATTACTCGTTGTAGAAGATGAAGAGAAAGCTGGAGCTTATCTTAAAAAGGGCCTAATTGAATCAGGCTACACTGTAGATCTATCTACCGATGGTGTTGATGCGTTGTACTTAGCGACCACTTATGAATATGATCTCATTGTTTTAGACATTATGCTACCAAAGTTGAATGGGTGGCAGTTATTGCAGACACTTCGCAGCAGTGAAATATCTACACCTGTCATTATTTTGTCAGCTAAAGATCAGGTTGAAGATCGAGTGAAAGGACTTGAACTTGGAGCGAATGACTACCTTGTTAAGCCTTTTGCCTTTGTCGAATTGCTTGCAAGAGTCAAAAATGCATTACGTCACCAAACTACCACGGTCAAAACTGAGTCTGTTCTAAGTATTGCTGATTTGAGCCTCGACTTACTTAAACGAAAGGCGACTCGAAACAATGACACGATCCCTCTGACGGCAAAAGAGTTTTCTTTGCTGGAATATTTATTTACGAAGAGGGGTCAAGTTGTCACTCGCACTCAGATAGCGTCCGCTGTTTGGGATATGAACTTTGATAGTGATACGAATGTCATTGATGCAGCAGTGAAAAGATTGAGGACGAAAATCGACAAGCCTTATCAGAACAAACTTATCCAGACCGTGCGAGGTATGGGGTACAAGCTTGATGACGCCGTAGAATGAAAAAATTACTAAATCAATCAATTGCACGCAAATTGGTGTTTATGTTTGTCACAGCCTCTTTTGTAGTTTTAGTCGTGTTTGCTTTAACGATCCAACACGCTATCAAGAACCATTTTAATGAGCAGGACTATAGGCACCTAGAAACAAAACTCCTTCCTTTAATAAGTACTGTTGAGCGAGATCTAGACTTGTTCCAGTCATGGGATATCTCAGCCTGGATATTAAACAATCAACAGGTGGTGCAAACGAACAATGAAGCTATTGACCTTCCATCTGAGCTGATAGGTAGCTCTTCATATGAATGGAGTGTAGGCAACAACCGTTTTCATGCTTTTAAGTTCGATTATCCTGAGGTAGAAAACGGTGCGATCGTGCTCGCAATGAATGTGACTCATCACAAGCTGTTTTTCGACAAGCTAAATACCATTCTATTTTGGACATTAGTTTTAACACTGAGTTTATCGGGTGCTTATGCATTAATCATTGTTAGAAATGGGTTACAGCCACTGAAACAATTAAAAGAGTATATCGAGCAAGTGAATACTAGCAACCTCAGCATTCGTATACCAAGTGACTCACTTCCAAAGGAGTTAAGCAACTTAATTATTTCTCAAAATGAAATGCTAGAGAGGTTGCAAGAAGGTTATCTCAGGTTGAGTGAGTTTTCATCAGATATTGCTCATGAGTTAAGAACACCGTTGAACAATATCTTGACCCAGACTCAAGTGGCACTTGGTATAGAGCGCTCCGTTGAAGAGTATCAAGACATTCTAGTATCAAACATCGAAGAGCTAGAGCGATTCAATAAGACCATTTCAGATACATTATACCTAGCTAAATCAGAGAATAGGCTTCTGCACAAGACCGAGGCAGAGTTAGAGTTGAGAGAAGTAATCAACCCTTTGCTTGAATATTATGATGTGTTGGCAGAAGAAAAAAATGTTCGATTTACCCTAGATGGTTCCTCGACTCTGTTCGGTGACAAAGATATGCTTCAACGAGCATTTGGTAATGTGTTGTCTAATGCGTTGAGGCACTGCTTCCATAATACGGATATATCGGTAGTAATCTCCGAATCAGAAACGAGCAACAAGGTGATAATCAGCAATGTTGGTGAGCCTATACCTTTGAGCTCTTTGCCCTATATATTTGAACGGTTCTATCGTTCAGATAAGTCGCGTGCCCATAATGGAAATGTTGGGGCTGGATTAGGACTTCCTATAGCTAAGGCTATCATGAAAGCACATCACGGAGATATCTTAGTAAATGCGAAGGATGAGCGAACTGAATTCGTCTTTATTTTCAATAATCTTTAACACCAATAAATTTGAAATATCACTATTGTTCATCAGTTCTTATAATGTATTATGAACGCGTAGTGAAAAGGTACGATATGACAGACTCTTTGAGACAAACAAGTATTTTGATTATCAGCATCTTAGCGATGTTGATGTCGAGCTACGTCTCGAGTATGCCAATGATGGATATGAGTGCAATATCGTCCTCTTCAATTCAAACCCAACGTTCTCACCATGGCTCGATGGGAATGTCTGAGGCAACAGCAAGTCATCATGCGATGATAGGCTGCCCACCGATAGATATAGAGATGACAAAGAGCGATAGTTCTACTCATTGCGATGGTTCATCTACCTCTGGTGGGGACTGTTATAAAAGTGTGTGTACTAGCGTATTTTTTCCACTCTCATCTTCTCGATTAATCAGCATCTCTGAACCTGAACAGGCTCTGCGTCACCCAATCAAAATAGGCGTAACAGTAACTCGTATTCAGAGCTTACTGCGTCCACCCTCTGTTTAATTCAACTATCATAACTATTTAGCTCTCAATTCTATCTGCTGGAAGGCAGAGGTTGAGGTATGTCCATATCGTTTTATCGTGGATAAACAACAATGAGTATTGAATTAAACGGTTTCAGGGCATTTAAACCCCTGAGCCTTGGGGTTGCAATTGCACTTTATGCAATGCCTGCCCTGTCACATTCGGGGTCGAACGCGACTCCACAAACTATCGCGGCTTCGACGCAGCAGTTGAATGCCCTAATTGAAGCGGCTCTAGCAAATGATACGAGTCGCTCTCAATATGCTGCGCAGTCACAGGCGATGCGTGAAACGGGCGTTGCAAGCTCGACTCTCATGGATCCAAAACTTAAGGTGGGCTTTGGCGGTTTACCTGTGGATTCATTTAAGTTTGACGAAGATCCTATGACGAACATTTCTGTTGGATTAATGCAACAGTTTGAACGGGGTGCAACGTTAGATCTTAACCAACGTAAAGCGAATCAACAGGCCGATGGTATGGCGTATCAGGTTCAAGTTCGTGAACGTGAAGTGGCGAATAGTATTACTCAACTATGGTTGGAGCTGGGCTACCTTCAATACGCAGAAACGTTGATTGAATCTAATCAACGTCTCATGGTAGAGATGGAGCAGTATATTCAAACCAATTACTCAATTGGTAAGAGCGAAGCGCAAGACCTGCTTAACACCCAACTTCAAGTCAATAAGCTCGACGAAAAACTGCAATCGAATCAACAAATGCAAAATCGAGTCGTTGCCCAGTTATCGGAATGGCTAGGTTCAGAGTGGTTGAATCGTCGTTCTATTGACTCGAATCAGGCTGGCTATCAATTAGACTGGTCGCATTTGAATGCGCTTTTAGATCAGCAAACGAGTGACACCCAGTACTACATGCTGCTTAATCAACATCCGATGTCGCAAATTGCTGAAGCGAATATCTTAGCCAATCGCACTCAAGTTAAGGTTGTAGAGCAAGCTTACACGCCACAATTTGGTGTCGAAGTGATGTATACCTATCGCCAAGCTAACAACATGATGGGTGAGCCAGCTTCAGATTTATTGAGTGCCTATCTTACTATGGATATCCCTTTGTTCACTGATAACCGCCAAGATAAAAATTTAGCAGCTGCTCAATATCAAGTAGGTGCTGCTCAATATCAAAAAGACACGCTACTTGCACAGATGAATGCCCAAGTCGTTGCCTTAATGACTGATAGAGAGAATCTTGCTGAGCGCATCGAACGTTATCGAAGTCGACTTATTCCTCAATCGAAAGCACGTATTGAAGCGGTTGAGCGCGGTTATCAGAACAATACCGCTCAGTTTGGTGATGTCATTACTGCATCAACCGATGAATTGGCTCTTCAAATGGAGCTTGCTCGCCTAATAACCGATATGAACCAGGTCAATAGCAAGTTATCCATGTTACTTGGTGGTTTCGAATATAAAGTTTCTGCGCCAAACACTCAGTACAATGAACAATAATAAAGGAATCAAGATGAGTACATTTAAAGTTGCAAGCCTAGCGTTACTGATCGGCAGCGCATTGGGTTATGGAGCGAATATTTACCTTTCAGGCATGAACTATAACATGGTTGGAATGACAGCTTCTGAGTCTAAATCAAGTGATGAACCACTGTATTGGGTTGCGCCGATGGACCCAAACTATCAGCGAGATAAACCGGGAAAGTCGCCTATGGGGATGGATCTTATTCCTGTGTATGCTGATGACCTCAATGGTAGTAACGACAAGCCAGGAACAGTAAAAATCGATCCTGCGGTTGAAAATAACCTCGGTGTAAAAACAGATACCGTAAAGCAAGAGGTCCTTGCACCACGCATCGAAACTGTCGGCTATGTCGCCTTTGATGAGAGTCAACTTTGGCAGACCAATGTTCGAGTATCGGGTTGGGTTGAAAAGCTTTATATCAATGCCGTTGGTGAAAAAGTGAATCAAGGTGACACGCTGTTCACTCTGTATTCCCCAGAGCTTGTAAAAGCACAAGAAGAACTGATCAGTGCCTATAAGACCCAACGTAAAGGAATGATACAAGGTGCTACCGATCGTTTGATCACTTTGGGGGTTGACCGCAATCAAATTAAATCCATCGCCCGTCGAGGTAAAGCGTCACAATCCATTGAAATTAAAGCACCGGCAGACGGCGTTATTGCAAGCCTCAATATTCGTGCAGGTGGCTACCTTTCTCCAGCTCAAGCGGTGATCAGCGCAGGTCCTTTGAATCAAGTATGGGTAGATGCAGAAGTCTTTGAACGTCAATCACATTGGATTAAACAAGGCAGTCAAGCATCTATGACATTGGATGCCTTACCAGGTGGAGAATGGAATGGTGAAGTGGATTATGTTTATCCCATTCTTGACCCTAGTACGCGTACATTGCGTGTCCGCCTTCGATTCGATAACCCACAAGGTGAACTTAAGCCGAATATGTTCGCTAACGTCGCGCTAAAACCGGTATCAAGTGATGAAGTGTTAACCATTCCACGTTCCTCAGTCATCCGCTCTGGCGGTATGACTCGCGTGGTTCTGGCTGAGGGAGATGGAAAATATCGCTCTGCCAGAATTGAAGTTGGTCGTGAGTCCGCTGACAAGATTGAGGTTCTAAAAGGATTGCAACAAGGGGAGCGAGTTGTTACTTCAGCGCACTTCATGTTGGACTCTGAATCAAGCCAGTCTGCCGACCTATCAAGAATCAATGGTGTCGAACCAACTGCTGAAACGGCGTGGGCAACCGGCGAAATTACAGACGTAATGGCTGGGCATAGAATGCTAACTATTAATCATAAACCTGTTCCTGAGTGGGACTGGCCAAGAATGACCATGAATTTTATGGTATCAGAGAACGTTGAAATGGACCAACTTTCAAAAGGTCAAACGATTGATTTTGAAATGCAAAAATCTGAATCGGGTCAATATGAAGTAGTTGATTACAAAGTGAAAGAGCTGAGCATAGATACAGAGTTATGGGTAGACGGTAATATTTCTATGCTAATGGCAGATTTTGGTATGGTGACACTAAATCATCTTCCTGTAGCCGATTGGTCATGGGATGCTGGTGAGCTCAACTTTTCAGTCGGTGGTGACTTTGAACTCTCAGGTTTTCAGGAGGGTGACAAAGTTCGGTTTCTAGTTGAGAAACAAGGATCCGATTATCTTCTCAAAGAGTTAGTTAAAAGTGAGGATAAGTAATGATAGGTGCCATTATTCGCTGGTCTATCAACAATCGCTTCTTAGTGTTGGTAGCCACTTTTGCCCTCGTATTTGGTGGGCTTTATAGCGTAAAAAACACTCCTGTAGATGCCTTACCTGATTTATCAGATGTGCAAGTGATCATAAAAACAAGTTACCCGGGTCAGGCACCCCAAGTGGTGGAAGACCAAGTTACGTATCCTCTGACAACGGCGATGCTTGCGGTTCCTGGCGCTGAAACTGTTCGTGGATATTCGTTCTTTGGTGATTCCTATGTGTATATCATCTTCAATGACAAAACAGACATGTATTGGGCACGTTCGCGAGTGCTTGAATATTTAAGTCAAGTTGCGCCAAACCTTCCCCCAAGCGCTAAGCCAACACTGGGTCCAGATGCGACAGGTGTGGGCTGGATTTATAATTATGTATTGCAAGATAAAACTGGAAAGCATGACCTTGCTGAACTGCGTAGCTTACAAGATTGGTTCTTGAAATATGAGCTGCAAACTGTTGATGGGGTGTCTGAGGTTGCAACTGTTGGCGGTATGGTTAAACAGTACCAAGTACAAATTGATCCAGCTAAATTACGCGCATATGACCTTACCTTACAACAAGTCAATATGGCTATTCAAAATGGTAACCAAGAAAGTGGCGCGTCTGTAGTAGAAGTTGCTGAAGCTGAGCACATGGTTCGAACCACTGGTTACTTGTCTAGTATTGATGACATTAAAGCGCTTCCACTCAAGGTAAGCAAAAAAGGAACCCCCCTATTATTAGGTGACGTTGCTGATATTGACCTCGGACCACAGATGAGACGAGGAATCTCTGAATTAAATGGAGAGGGCGAAGTCGTAGGTGGCGTAATTGTCATGCGTTTTGGAGAAAACGCGAGCGAAGTGATCAATAATGTTAAGGATAAGCTAAACGAGCTTCAGGGTAGCTTGCCTGATGGTGTTGAGATAGTGGCTACTTACGATCGTTCTACGTTAATCAATGCAGCGGTTGAGAACCTTTGGAAAAAGCTTGCAGAAGAGTTCATTGTTGTCGCTATTGTATGTGCGTTGTTCCTATTCCATATTCGGTCTTCGCTCGTTATCGCATTGAGTCTCCCTGTCGGTATTTTAGGAGCCTTTATTGTCATGCATTGGCAAGGTATCAACGCCAATATCATGTCGCTAGGAGGGATTGCAATCGCGATAGGTGCAATGGTAGACGGTGCTATCGTTATGATAGAAAACGTACATAAGCACATTGAACGGACTCCATTGACTGACAAAAACCGATGGCAAGTGATTGGTGATGCGGCGCAAGAGGTTGGTGCACCGCTGTTCTTCGCGCTACTGATCATCACGCTAAGTTTTGTTCCTGTATTCGCATTGGAAGGTCAAGAAGGCAAGATGTTCTCGCCACTCGCCTTTACTAAAACTTATGCAATGGCGGCAGCAGCCGGCCTTGCTATTACGTTAGTGCCGGTGCTCATGGGATATCTTGTTCGCGGTAAAATATTACCAGAGAACAAGAACCCTATTAATAAAGGTCTAATTGCCCTTTACAAGCCCTTACTGAATATTAGTCTCAAGCACCCGAAAAGCATGATTGTATTGGCTATTGCTCTTATGGGGTCTGCTTATTATCCAACAATGAAGCTCGGTAGTGAGTTTATTCCTCCTCTTGATGAGGGTGACTTGATGTATATGCCAACCACCTATCCAGGTATTTCTATTGGTAAAGCGCGAGAGTTGCTTCAGCAGACAAACAAGCTAATTAAGACGGTACCCGAAGTACAGACAACATGGGGTAAAGTCGGTCGTGCTGACACTGCGACAGACCCTGCTCCCTTAACTATGATTGAAACCGTTATTCAGCTTAAACCGCGTGATCAGTGGCGTGAGGGCGTGACAACTGAGTCGCTACGAAAAGAGTTTGATGACTTGATTCAATTTCCTGGTTTAACTAACGCATGGGTGATGCCTATAAAGACGCGCATCGATATGTTGTCAACCGGTATCAAAACTCCAATTGGAATAAAAATAGCTGGAAGTGATTTAGCTGAAATTGAGAAAATAGGTGCTCAACTTGAACCTATCCTAAACAACATTACAGGCACTGCATCTGTATATGCAGAGCGTGTTGCTGGTGGTCGCTATGTGACTATTGATATCAATCGCAAAGCTGCAGCTCGCTACGCTCTTAGCATTAAGGAGATCCAACAAGTTGTTTCTACCGCAGTAGGTGGCATGAACATTGGTGAAACGATTGAAGGCCTCGAGCGTTACCCAATTAATGTTCGCTACCCTCAAGGCTATCGTGATTCAGTCGTTAAGCTACAGCAATTACCATTGGTTACCCCAAGTGGCGCTAGAATTGCTTTAGGTGATGTTGCCGATATTCGCTATGAAGATGGTCCACCAATGATTAAAACAGAGAATGCTCGTCCAAATGGTTGGGTGTTTGTTGATATTGATGGCAGAGACTTAGGCTCTTACGTTGAAGAGGCAAAGCAGGCGGTTGCAAAACAACTTGATATGCCAGCTGGCTATTCACTTGCTTGGTCAGGCCAATATGAGTACATGGAGCGAGCGAAAGAGCGCTTAGTTGTCGTGGTGCCTATTACGATTGCCATCATTATGCTTTTGCTTTACTTGAGTTTCCGCCGTATTGGTGAAGTGATGATCATCATGCTAACTCTACCGTTAGCCATGGTTGGGGGGCTGTGGTTGATGTATTACCTTGGCTACAATTTATCTATCGCGGTGGGCGTTGGCTTTATTGCTTTGGCTGGGGTTGCCGTCGAGATCGGGGTCATCATGTTGGTGTATCTCAACCAAGCATGGCACTACACCAAACTGGATGCCCAAGAACAGAGCAAATCACTGAATGTAGATGATTTGAGTAGCTCGATTCGAGAGGGAGCTGGATTACGTGTTCGTCCGGTAATGATGACGGTACTTACGGTGATCATCGGTCTTATCCCAATCATGTACGGTGAGGGCACTGGCTCTGAGGTAATGCAGCGTATCGCAGCACCGATGATTGGTGGCATGGCCTCAGCTCTGTTACTAACACTTCTCGTTATTCCTGCGATTTTCAAGCTTTGGAAAATACGCGAACTCAAACACCACTAAACACACATACGGGCTAAGAACGAACTTAGCCCGTAAACTTATTAATGAAATAGTAAGGAATATAACCATGAAAAAGACACTACTAGCCGTATTACTTTCAATGACAGCAGCGTCAGCTATGGCAGAGATGGATCATTCAAAGATGGACCACAGTAATATGAATAATGGAGATATGGACCATTCAAAAATGGATCACTCTATGATGAATATGGAGGGAATGTTGGATGTTGGTATGCCAGCAACAGGTGCAAAGCCAGATAAAGTGGTCCATGTTGTGTTGGCAGATGACATGACAATCAAGTTCAAAAAAGAAGTACAAATTGAACCGAATGATGTAGTTCAATTTGTGGTTATGAATGCTGGCAAGATTGATCACGAGTTCACTATTGGTTCAGCGAAAGAGCAACTTGAACATCGAGAAATGATGAAGAAAATGCCTCATCATATGCATGATTCTGGGAATGCAGTTACAGTAAAACCGGGTAAAGCTAAGCAGTTGTTTTGGCACTTCCACGGGGATAGCAAGGTTGAATTTGCATGCAATATTCCAGGGCATGCAGAAGCAGGCATGATTAAAAAAGTGAGTTTATAGGCGCTATAAAGGAATCTGATGATGTTAAAGCGTTCATTCATGCTAGTGGGGATGTTTAGTGTGAGCTTATTCTCCTATGCGTCGGAAGGCTCAATTTCAGCCGGTGAGTCGACTTTTCGTACTGTAGGGGGATATGGATGTATTGCGTGTCATGGGCTTTATGGTCAAGGGGGAGGTAACGTTGGTGGGAATATCAGAGGTAACTCCTTAAATGACCTGAAATACAGCCTAGAGCATGAACAAACAATGAAGCTTTTAGGCGACGCACTAAGTGAACAAGATAAGATAAATCTAGCAGAATACATGGAGTATCTTGGAACGTTTCAATTAGTGGATTGGATGTATGAAGGTACCAAGGGGGCGCTACTCTCAGTTTCTATAGATAGCGGCAAGAAGAGTCAGTTGGTGGTACTAAATAAAATGTTTGAGTCGATGTCAATTGATCTCTCCCCTTTGGCTGGTAAACATTTAACACTGCGTGTAGAGCCGTATGAAACTCAGTACTTTGAGTGGCTTCCTGAAAAGGGAGTATATGAGCTGAGTTATGGCGATGAAGCCGTCAGTATTAACGTAAAATAGATTTTGGTTAGGTAACTTTATGAGTAAAAATTTGAGACTTATTGCACTTTCATCTTTGATTTTGAGTTTTAACGTCTTTGCTAAGCCTGTTATTGAGCTTTATAAATCGCCTACTTGTGGTTGCTGCAAGGAATGGGCTGCAATTATGGAGAAGAAAGGCTATGAAGTGAATGTTAACCATGCTCATGATTGGAGTGATGTCAAACAAGAGTTTGGTATGCCTAATCAACTGATGTCCTGCCATACAGCTGTCATTGGTGGCTATATGATTGAAGGGCATGTTCCTGAGTCTGATATCAAACGTTTGCTTGAGGAGAGACTTGAAAATATTTCAGGAATTGCGGCTCCTGGTATGCCGCAGCATTCGCCGGGAATGGCACGACCAGGGCAAGAGTACAAAGGCTTTAATGTGGTGTCTTTTGACAAGACAGGTCACATGAAGCTGTACAATAAGTACTAAAAGTCGATTAAGCATTTTGGGCTCTTGAGGTAAGAGAGGAGCTCTTTTATTTAATTAAAAGCAGCACTTACACTAACTGAAACGAGCCCCCATCATTCCGGTCGCGGTAGGAATAGCGGTCACCCGCTACCCCCCGCACAGATCCGTACGTGCGCTACTAACGCATACGGCTCCTACCTTGGGTCTAACGTCAAATCGCTGCTCAGGATAAGGGTGGACAATTCTTGCTTTGGGGATCCAGTAATCAACTAATTTCCTAAAACGTGACCATGTCATTTTATGACGCTGGCTACGCCTTCGCAGTTGCTTTAGCCATGCATTAGTGATCTCTGTAATAAACAGATTTAGGGAGCGACCATTCATTGGGACACCATAATAGTTGATGTGCCCTCGAATAATCTGATTCAGCCACTTTCCAACCTTCCACGGCGGTAAGTGAAGCCTTTTCTTTAGCTCCTGTCTGACCCATTTTATCTTACTGATAAGTCGCTTTTTGATTGTCTTCCGCTTGATCATTATGGCCTTTCGGCTCTTAGTCAGGTCACAGTAATGTGTGAATCCAAGGAAATCAAAGGTTCCTGGTCTTTGAACTTTCCCTCTTTTAAAGTCTTCAAAAGCGAATCGTCCAAAATGTATCAACTTGGTTTTGTCCGGATGAACGGATAAGCCAAATTGAGAGAGGCGTCTTTTCAACCCCTCTAAACACGCATTTGCATCATTTTTATGCTGAAAACCGATAACAGCATCGTCAGCGTACCTAACCATGATGACATCGCCAGTTGCACTTCGATGCCGTTCTCGGTTCAGCCAAAGATCAAAAGTATAATGAAGATAAACATTTGCCAACAATGGTGAGATCACCGATCCTTGAGGAGTCCCGAGGAGCGATTTAATTCGCTGGTTATGTTCATCAACGTACCCTACTTTTAACCATTTGGTAATAATTTTGAGCAATGGTTTATCTGCGACTCTGTGCTCTAAGAACTGGATCAACCAATCATGTTCTACAGTATCAAAGAACTTGGTTATATCTAAATCAAGCACCCAGTTTATCTTTCTCGGGGTCTGAAGCCCAATGGAACGAAATCGATAAAGATGATCGATTCATCCTTGCCACAGCTTGCTTTTAGAGCTTCATAAGCCTCTATGAAGGCTTGCTGTTTTGCTTCATCAAACTTATGTGGAACGCCTTTCGGTTGCTTGTAGCTAAAGCCATTGTGGTGAAGCCATTTGTTCATACCAGAAACGGTATAATCAAGTCCAAATGTCTCTTTAACGTAAGCGACAATTTGATGAGTGTGAGAATAGGTTATCTCAGTCAAATGCTCGATTAGATGCATGGTTTGAGTAGCAGAAAGCTTGCTTTGGCTTCCGCCATTCTCAGGTTTAAGTTTTTCAGAAAGAACGTAGTCGCTAAGGTGACGTGCAACGGTCGATTCATGAATACGAAGGGCTTGTGAAATCATAGCCTGACTCCAACCTTCTGACGCGAGTAAAATCGCTTTGATGCGGTCACGCACTCGACCATCACGAGTTGAATCGTGCATTTGTTCGAGTTGCAGTTTATGTTGAGGAGTCAGTATTATTTTCATGGTGCGTAGCATGATCCTGATTTTATGAAAAATCAAGCATCTTCAATGATCACGAGTATAGATAACTGCGTTATTAAATTTCTGGGTTTTAATATGACCACTTATAAAAAACCTTTAAACAAGCAATGGATTATAATATCAACTTAAATAACACTCACTCAATAACAACCATTTTTACCAAAAACTCTATTATACCATGATGTATATTTACCTTTAGTAACACCGATATATCGAAATATCGTTGTTACTAAAGGTTCGTATCATACATGCACATCAAAAACACCAGTAACCTCTTATAAATTTTAGCGGCTAAAATCGCCAAAAAAATGTATATAATTCGATATATCGAAATTATATATCCCTCTGAGAAATAGAGCAAAAAACTGTTGACAAATAATATTTTGAACTCTAGCTTAATATAACAAAGCTTACTTTATTTTCCGAAATGAAAATACCCGATAAATTTAAACGGGGGGCTTGTAAGTATAAATAATGCCCCCTGTTTTAAAAACTGATAACAAACAAGAATAGAAATGCAATTAGTTTGTATAAGGAACTCTGCATGACTACAGAACAATGGATATTTGAAAAATATGGCAATTCTCCGCTGCTTTCGTTTACCCAGGTTGCAGAGATCCTGCATCGCAGTCCTGAAGGATTGAGAATTACTCTTCGCACTAACTGCGATTTAGCCAACAAGCTGAAACCCAATCGACTCAAAATTGGCAGACGGGTTTATTTCAAAGTCTCCGATATAGCCAACTTAATTGACCAAGCCACTCCGGACAATATGGAGGCTTGAGATGTCGGATTACGTCAAAGAGCTGCAAGCCTGGATTATTCAGCGCCAGCCCAATACTCGCCCCCCCACCAAGCAGGAAGTCCTTGCAACCTTCCTTGGCGTTCAACCCTTCGTCGAGGAAAGCATTGAGGCCGGATATAACCTCAAAACCATTTGGGAGTACCTAACGGAGCAGAAATATATCTCGTTCCGCTATGAAACGTTTCTGCGCTACGTAAAGCAGTACATCACGACGCCCCCCAAGCCCTGCACAACCAATAAGCCAGAGGAAGAAAAGCAGAACGTTTCTCGCAAGGTCAGCGGATTTTCGTTTGATGCCAAGCCAAATAAGCAGGACTTGATATGAATACGCAGCCACGCTGTTTACCCGCTGTCAACTCGCAGTCACGACGCTACCAACACGCAACGCCGACACAACTTTGTGTGTTTTTCGCTGGTATTGATGTGGTTTGTTCGTGTTTTTGCCTGCTTTTGGGCTGGTTTACGCGCAATTGCGCTACAGCAGCGCAGCATACCTGCGGTATCCAAAACACAGTTGCGGGTGATATTGCGGGCAGGATAGGTGAAGTGGTCCCCCCGACAAGTCGGCGTTTACCACTTCACTTCCCTTATTCGCGCCAGCGCGCTCAACGGTAATCCTGCCCTGCGGGGCCGAGTCAGTAACCGACGGTTCGAGACGGAGACAACACATGAGTCATGCAGAGAAAGTCACCAGGAAGAATACGACGCCAATCAAAGTCTATTGCCTGCCGGAAGAGCGTGAACAGATTGAAGCCAACGCCAAACAAGCCGGGCTGAGCGTATCCACTTACCTGCGCAGAATTGGTCAGGGACGCCAAGTGAAAAGCGTCGTTGATGCACAGCAGGTGCGAGAACTGGTTAAGGTCAATGGCGATCTTGGCCGCCTTGGCGGTTTACTCAAACTCTGGCTGACCAACGATGTTAAAGCCGCGCAAATCGGTGTGCCGACCATCAAAGCCGTGCTGAATCGGATTGATACCACCAAAGATCAAATGAGCACCATCATGGAGTCGGTCCTGCGCCAAAGGTTATAGTCATGATTGTTAAACACATTCCGATGCGTTCCACACACAAATCTGATTTTGCCGGCTTAATTGATTACCTCACCGATGCTCAGAGCAAAGAGCACCGCTTGGGACACGTTAAGCTGACGAACTGCCACGCCGATTCCGTCCGGGACGCAATCAGCGAAGTGCTTGCCACTCAGCAGTCGAACACCCGTGCAAAGAACGATAAAACCTATCACCTGATCATCAGCTTCAGAGCCGGTGAACAGCTTGAGCAGGACGTGCTTTCAGAGATTGAAAATCGTGTGTGTGACAGCCTTGGATTTAACGGTCATCAACGTATCAGCGCCGTGCACAATGACACGGACAATCTGCATATCCATGTTGCCATCAATAAGATTCATCCCACGCGCCGCACCATGTATGAACCGTATGCCGCCTATCGAACCTTGGCCGAACAATGTGAGCAGTTAGAAAAAGCGTTTGGACTCCAGCAGGACAATCACACACCGCAGCAAACTCACAACGCTGCGCGCGCCGCCGACATGGAGCGACACTCTGGCATTGAAAGCCTGTCAGGTTGGATTAAACGTGAGTGTTTAGACGAGATTAAAGCCGCCCAGACCTGGGCTGAACTGCACGATACCTGCCGCACACATGGCCTAACGCTATCAGCCAAAGGGAATGGTTTGGTTTTCTCGGCTGATAATGGCATCACGGTCAAAGCCAGTACAGTGGCTCGCGATCTCTCAAAACCCAAATTAGAAGCTCGATTCGGTGCTTTCCAATCGGCTAAGACCGATAGCAATCACTCCGGCCAAGCCGCGCAGCGTAAGTACCAAAAGCAGCCGCTAAAAACACGCATCGATACCAGCGAACTGTATGCACTCTATCAGCGTGAGCAACAAGCTCTCGCGACTCATAAGGCCACCGCTTTAGAGCAGCTTCGCCACAAGAAAAACCAGCAAATCATCAACGCCAAAAATAACAACAAGGTTCGCCGCGCCGCCATCAAGCTGACCGGCAGCGGTCGATTTACTAAACGTGTGCTGTATTCCCAGGCGAGTCAGGCACTGCAAAGCCGCTTGGACTCTATCCATAAACAATACCGACAAGAACGCCAACAGGTTTATCAAACTCACGGCAAGCGCACCTGGGCCGATTGGCTGAAGCACCAAGCGCAACAAGGTGACCAAACAGCATTAGCCGCGTTGCGAGCGCGAGAAGCGGCTCAAGCACTAAATGGCAACACGCTCCAGGGAAACGGGCAGACACGCAAAGACCAGAGCAATGTGATCGATTCAATCACCAAAACCGGCACCGTTCTGTTTCGCTCCAAAAATGGCGCAGTACGTGACGATGGACAGCGCCTCCAGGTTTCGACTCAATCCGATTCCGAAGCGATAGCTCAGGCGCTGAAAATAGCCCTGGAGCGTTATGGCAATCAAATCAGCGTCAATGGTTCCCCAGAGTTTAAAGCTCGCGTAATTCGTGCAGCGGCAGACACCGGCCTGCCCCTTACTTTCAGCGATAAAGGTCTGGAACAACGCCGACTCGCACTGCTGTCTGCCAATCATCAGACCACATCGAATAAGGCTCAACGCCGTGGTGTTCCGCCGATTGGCAAAGCGCCGCCTGGCATCAGGCGCAACACGCTCAGCACTCTTTCTCAGCTTGACGTCATGCGTTTTGACAAACCACAAGAGCAAAGGCCATCGGCGCTGGAACAACGCAAAACGCAACTGCGCGCTGAAATGTCTCAGAAAAAACAGAAACAAGCCAAGAAGAGCAGAAGTCGATAAACCACTTAAACGTAAGTAAGGAATATACGATGAACATCAGCACAAAAATTTTAGCGGCTAAAATTCGTCTTTTAGCACTCGGCGGGATAATAGCGCACGCCAGCCCTGTTTGGTCCGGTATACCGGTGGCCGACGGCGTTAACCTGCAACAAAACATCATTTCCGCGATGGAAGCCGTGACGCAGACTGCCAAACAAATCCAGCAGTATCAGTCCCAATTGCAGCAATATGAAAACATGCTGCAAAACACTATGGCTCCGGCGTCCTACATCTGGGACCAGGCTCAATCCACGATTCATGATCTGACTCAGGCGACCAATACACTCGCCTACTACCAGAATCAGCTCGGCAGTCTGGACGAGTATCTGGGCAAATTTCAGGATGTAGCCTACTACCGCAGTTCACCTTGTTTTTCCTCTTCAGGTTGCAGTGAAACGGAAAGGACTGCCATGATCCAAAACCGTCGCTTGGCCTCTGAATCTCAGAAAAAAGCCAACGACGCGTTATTCAACAATTTGGCACTCCAGCAGGACAACTTACAAACCGATGCCCGTCAGCTTCAGCGATTGCAGTCAGCCGCTCAGGGAGCTGATGGTCAGATGGCCGCTATCGGTTATGCCAACCAGCTTGCCAGTAACCAGGCCAACCAACTGCTGCAAATCCGCAGTTTATTGATTGCTCAGCAAAACGCTGTAGGCGCTCGGATGCAGGCAGACGCCGATAAAGAGGCACTGCAACAAGCGGCCCACGAAGCACTTTTTGATTTTGGTTCGCCAACCGACCGTTCCCAAAACAGAGGGTTTTAAGTATGAAAATCACTTCACCTATCGCTTTGTGCCTGCTTACGTCATTGCTTCTGCTTGGCTGTGACCAATCACAAGACATCAAAGATATCGATTGCGACTCACCGAACCTGACCAAAGCCGAAAAACAACAAGCCAACTGCTTTTGGAACATGAGTGACCCTACCGATCGCAGCCAAAATAAGAGGTTCTGATCATGAAGGTTCGTCAGTTATTACCTTTGGGCTTGATTATCCCTTCGGTGACCGCCCATGCTGCCATTGATAACAACGGTGTGCTGGATGATGTCGCATTACAGTTCATGATGGTCGCCAGTACCTGGGCAGGCGTGATGACTAACTACGCCAGTTGGCTGTTCTGGCTGCTTGGTACTATCTCTCTGGTTTGGACCGGAGGAACCCTCCTCCTCCGTCAAGCGGATATCAGGGAATTCTTTGCCGAGTTTATCCGCTTCATAATGACCTTCGGCTTCTTTCTGTGGCTGCTACGCAATGGTCCTGAATTTGCCACGTCCATCATCGATTCACTGAGAATCATTGGCGCAGAAGCTGCGGGGTTACCGCGTGAACTGACGCCATCTGAGCCAATCAGTATCGCGCTGGATATTGTGGCTAAATCAGGCAATGCCTACAGTTTTTCCAGCCCCTTCGACAGCCTGGCGATCTTTATCATCACCCTGCTGATTGTCGTTTGTATGACGATCGTTTCTGCCAACGTATTAGTGGCCTTGGTGTCGGCCTGGGTACTTTGTTATGCAGGAATCTTTGTCCTTGGTTTTGGCGGCTCACGCTGGACATCCGATATCGCTATTAACTATTTCCGTAACGTCCTTGGCCTGGCGTTAAAACTCATGACGATGACTCTCATGATCGGCATTGCGATGTCCATTATGGATTCATTCCTGATCAACCTATCTGACGACGCTCCCATGCGAGAGCTACTGGTTATTTTCATTGTTGCGTTGGTCCTGGTGCTACTGATCCACTCCGTTCCCAATATCGTTGCCGGTCTCATCCCTGGCGCAGGGGCCGCCGCCAGTTCGGGCAACATCAGTGCCGGAGCAATGGCCGGGGCCGCAATGACCACCGGGGGAATGGCGGCTGGTGCGGTTATGAGCACTGCCGGGGGCGCATCCGCCCTTCAAGCCGCATTTAAGTCGGCGACCAACTCAGAGATGGCCGACATAATGACAGGCTCAATTGGCAGCGATTCTGCCAAGTCCGAAGAACCAGGTACAGGTGACACACCGTTTGCCAGAGCCGCAGGTATGGGGCGTGAGTCGAATTGAGTTTTCACTGGCCGGTAGACTGTTGGCTAAAGAATCACACACCGAAGTTCTGAGAGAACAGATCTCCAGGATTTCACCATTAGGCACATAGGAGAACAAGCATGGAACTACATTTTCCACCTCAAAACTGGACCGACTTTGGCGCGTTTTTCGCGGTCATGTTCCTGGTAATGCTGGCGTTTTATTTTGCTGGTCAGTGGGCACATACCACCAAGTACAGTAAGCAGCTTTATCGCTTAGCGGACGTGCTGGAAGGGATTCAAAACAAAGTGGCCGATAAGGCATATCGAGGAATGATGTCGTTGAATAAGCAAACCAACAAAACCAGAGGTTGGCCGTTCAAGTAACGCAAATAATCAAGACACACAGGCCGGTGCTCGCAACACCGGCCCGCATTTTCACATTAACCTTCCTGAGAGGTATAACATGACAATAAAACATTATAGAGCACCTCACACAGAGTTAAAGTGCTTAAATTTCACCCTATCCAATGTATCTTGTGAGGACTGATATCATGTCACGCAAGAACACTAAGACAACACCGACAGCAATCAAAGGCTATTCCTCTGAAGTACGTGTAGTTCTGCGAGTAGTAAAACAAAGTAGCGTGCCAGAGGCTACTCGCCGCTTGATAGACAAGCTGAAGCACTTTCAGGACAAACCCTTTGTTCTCAGGTCTCTAAATTCACTGATTAGCCCTCACAGAGATATGCAGCGCCGCGTAAGAGTCAGAGCGTTTCGGGTCTTAACGGTTCTAATCAGTTATATGGATTGGGCAACATTCCGCATTGGAGTCCCAAAGACCGCATTTAATGATCCAGTCAAACACCGAGCCATGATCAAGCGGTATGAAAAAATGTATAACGAAACAATGCCTGAATCCTCTTGGTTTCGTTATATCGATAAATTAACGCAAGCGGGCTACCTCAACAGTGCCAACATGGATATTCGTAACCAAGACGGTCAAATTCGTGGGACGGCTGGACTCAAGTGGTTAACCATGAAACTGATGAAAGAGCTTCGTTTGAAGTCGGGCTGGCTGGATGAACAAAGAAACCATGCACTAGAGCGGTTAAAAAAGTCAGGTCGGTGTAACGTATGGCCTACCTACTTTAGTAAAATGGCCCAGGAGAAGCGAGTTAAAGCGATAGTGGACGAAGCCACACAAACAGAATCATTCCAGGGGCAATTTGATACAGGCTTAACACCGCTCGACTTGAGATACGCACCTACTCATTAGCACTCCTTAATTTTCCATGCCAATTAGCTTTGGTCGACTTGTCACGCCTTCAAATCAGCCACCAATGCTAACGTTCAAATTTCACCCTGAACATATCTAAAATCTTGCACCGTATCCCTCTGACATAACTCAGTTGAGTCTGTTCAACAGACTCCGTTTTGATGTATCTACAAGCGTTTCGAAAAAATGAGAGTTGATAAAAGAATCCGGTATAACAAGTGGTTACTTCATTAACCTAACGGTTAAGCTCTATCACTGGTTTATTCATGCCTCGTCCCTCGCCATGAATAAACTTTTTAAGTAGGTATTGAAGGTTTACGCTGCGCTATGCCCAAAGGGGCAAGCCCCTCTGGACTCCCATTGGTAGCTTGGTCACCTGGCTGCATGATCTGCTCACATATTGAGCACCTGAGCATATGGTGAGATTATAGTTTTTACGCCAGGAAGGTAATCGCCTCAAACCACCAAAATCATCTCATCGAGAGAGTCAGACGCAGCATGAAAAGAAAAGCACCCAATACAGAGCCACCACGCCCCCTCACAGAAGCCGAAAAGGACAACTTGAGGAACGATATGCAGGAGTCGTCAAAATGGGCCAGAGAAGAGCTGAGAAAGAAAAAAGAAGCCAGAGCATCTCGTTCTGACTACCTAGACCAGGATGGACCAAGACCACTCACACCTGAAGAAATTGAAGATCTGCGCCAGGACATGAAAGATGCGTCGGCCAAGATGCGAGAAGAGTTGGAAAAGAGGTATAGCTCGAAGTCACATAAAAATCAGAGGTAACCATGAGTGATTCAACAACAGAAAATATGGTCGATTTCGGGCTGTTTACATACGGTCGGGAATACTACGAATCTGCACAAATACTGAAAGAAAATCACGTAACTTCAAACTCCCACTACATCTTACTGGCGCTGGCTATCGAATGCTTTCTAAAGAGCATAAAAACTACTGTCATGTGGAATGGAAGTGTTGCGAACAAAGTCCAACACACGAAAAATGTTCACGATCTAGCAAAGATATACCATAAAATCACAGTCAACTATCCAGAAGATGCGGCCTGGCTAGAACAAAAGTACGCTGAACAATTCCAGCGTTCACTTAAAGCCGATATTGAATTGAACAAAGACGTTTTTACTTTGCGCCGTTATCCTTACTCAAACAAAGGCGAAATTCCTAAAATACCACTGCCCCAAACAAGAGAAGAGCTTTTGTACGGGATGCAATATAAAAATGACATTGCCGTGTACGTAACGCATCTGGAAGATGTAGCGCAGTTTTTCAACGACTCGTTATCATGTCATTTTTATTAATCTCCACCTACGTTCTAAGAGATAAGGACAATCTCAATATAAAACAAAGCTCATTAGCTTATTGACGGGGACCTACGGACGTTCAATTTATTAGAAAAGTACGGCTTACTGGGACCAGTGACCAAGTTTACACATTCTCCAGCATACAAACAGCCGTAATTTTTTTACGGCTGTTACATGGCGTGCTATAGTCAGCGAGAACTATCACCATCAGCACTGGATTACATAATGCTAGTAAAACTCTCAGTTAAGAACTTTAGAAACTTTGAAGATTGGTTTGAAATCGATCTAAAAAGCGAGCGCTCTTATGAGTTCAACAGCCATGTTGTGGAAAATGACACTGTGAAGCATGGGGTTATTTATGGCGTAAATGGTGGTGGTAAATCTAACCTTGGCCTAGCGATTCTTGATATTACTGCACATCTAACTGATAACATCATAAGTTCAGGTCTAAAACAAAATTATTTAAATGCTAAATTAAATTCTGGCATGGCCGAATTTATCTATGAGTTTTGCATTAATGGTTATACTGTTATTTATAAATACGGTAAAGAAGATTGTGACACGACCATTTATGAGAAACTATCGATAAATGATAAATTGGTAATTGAATTTGATCGTAGAAATTCAAACCTCGCTACATTTAATCTAGATGGTTCAGAAACTCTAAAGAATGATTTTAGTGGAAGAAATATATCACCTATAAAATTCCTAAAATCAAATGCTTTGCTCGATGACAACAAAATAAATAATATATTTGAGAAATTTATAAACTTTGTTGATGGTATGGTTTTTTTCAGAACACTAACAAAATCACAAGAGTTCTATGGACAGCCATTAACTCAGCAACGAGTATCTCAATCTATTATTGAGCAAAGTAAACTTGAAGATTTCGAAAAGTTCCTCAATGAATCCGGAGTTAGTTGTAAACTTAAACAGTCCGGAGTCAAAGGAGAAGAAATAATTGAATTTGATTTTGGGAAGAAAAGTATAGAGTTTTCTCAAGCCGCATCGACAGGAACTATTTCTCTGGGAAACTTTTACTACTGGTATCTAAAGCTTTCCTCTGGTGAAATTTCATTTGCTTATATAGATGAGTTTGATGCTTACTACCATTTTTCATTGTCTAGAAAAATCGTAGATAAGATTTCCAGCACAAACTGCCAATCTATAATTACTACTCATAACAGCTCGCTAATGTCTAACGATATCCTGCGGCCAGACTGTTACTTTGTTCTCGAAGAAAATGGACTCAAGCCTCTACACCAACTCACCAGTAGAGAAATTAGAAAAGCGCACAATCTAGAAAAAATGTATCGTTCTGGAGCTTTTGATGAGTAGTTATGTACTATGCATTTTTGAAGGTCAGAAAACCGAGCAAAATATTGCAGAAAATCTATGTAAACACTTCCTAAATGACGGTGACAAAGTAATTCTACGTGCATCTTATGGCTTCAATATTTATCAACTTTTTGAATCTGTATCTCAAGATGAATTCTTTGATACATACGAACTTATTGTTGAACAATTAAAAAAAAGAAAAACGCCTCTTTTACAAGAAGAAGAGAAAGTTATTGCTATTGAAGATCCAAGTAAAATCAGTGACATTTACTTATTTTTTGATTATGACTGTCATTGTAGTAATGCAAATGATGAAAAACTATCGGAAATGCTTAAAACATTTAATGATTCACAAGACCGAGGGCTTCTCTGTGTTAGCTATCCGATGGTTGAAGCTATACGGCACCAATTTAATGAATCACCTCTAGAGATATTGCATTCCATCGAAGAATTAGATCAATACAAAAAATGGATAAATACTAACGAAACATTGAATCCTCGTTACTTTAATTGGGGATTATATGACTTAATAACTTGGAAGGAAATTATAAACCAGCATCTAATTAGAGCTAACTACTTAATAACTGATTTATTAGAGCTTCCTAAAAACCAAATAGAACAGCTAATTATTTTCAATACACAGATTGAAAAACACATACCAGAGAAAAAGGTTGCTGTTATATCCTCATTCCCTCTAATGTTATTTGAATACTATGGCTCAAATCTTATCGAGAGAATCACCACTTAAGTTTAAAATACTCACCATACGCACATGTCCTCGTGAACTAGCATTCGACTACTTCCTGGACTTTAAGCCCCTTAAAAGAAGCAAAAACAAAGAATTAGGGTTAAGAACTGAACCAATCATCAAAGTATGCCAAAGAGAAATTGAGTTAGCACAAAAATCCAAAGGACAATAATTGACCATATCGTAATTATTCGCCATTATGCATAACAACATTATTTTTAATGATATTATGCTATGTCAAAACGTATCCGCCCCATGAACCCACGGGGCGATATTGTTAGTGTTTGAAGTTCCAAGGCAGGAGTGCATCGATATCAGGTTCCGCTTTCGCTAACTCCTGCATGCACTTGACAATGTAGTCGTAAAGGATAAGGCCGTTGGCTTTCGCGGTCTCGACGATACTGTAAAGCATCGCACTCGCTTCCGCTCCATTGGGATTGGTCGAGAAGAGCCAGTTCTTTCTCCCAATAACCAGCGGTTTTATTGCGCGTTCAGCACGGTTATTGTCTATCGATAAGTGACCGTCATCGATATAGCGGATCAGCTTCGGCCACTGACCGAGCGTGTATTTTATCGCTTTACCCAGCGGGCTAGACTCAAGCACTTTCTGAGTTGTCATCCACTCGTATAACTCATCCAGTATCGGCTTGGCATGCACCTGGCGTTCTGCTCTTCGTTTT
Organism: Vibrio sp. A11; assembly: GCF_013048705.1. Taxonomy (NCBI): domain Bacteria; kingdom Pseudomonadati; phylum Pseudomonadota; class Gammaproteobacteria; order Vibrionales; family Vibrionaceae; genus Vibrio; species Vibrio sp. A11. The sequence continues at coordinate 24,402 of NZ_VHSI01000019.1, forward strand.
TCTGCAGACTCACCTTTTAAGCGGGATTCTATCCCATAAAGCTTCTGGATTTTGGCCAGCGCTTTGTCCGCTTTGCCTGACTTGCCTTTGCCTTGAAGCTTTTTCGCGTCCATGAACTTGCGCCGAGCATGCGCGAAGCAACCGACATTGGTGATGAGATGAAGCCCATCATAAGCACCATAGCCATCGGTTTGCAGATACCCACCATAGTTGCCCAAGAAGGCAACAGGACACGACCTCGCGCGACTGTTTTGGTAGTCGAACAAGACGATGTTTTTCACATTAGGGAGTGCGGCATCTGGCGAGTCCGCACCCGAGCAGTAGAGCCACATGTAGCATTGCTTGTCTTCCTTGAGCACATTGAGCGGCGTTTCATCCGCCTGAACCACTATTTGCTCGAGTAGGTGCGCTTTCAAGGCCGCGTAAAGCGGGGCGAACTTCTCACTGACTTGGATAATCCACCTTGCCATCGTGGTTCGTGAGAGTTCGATACCCGACTGGGTAAACAACGACTCTTGTCGATAAAGTGGCATCGCGTATTGGTATTTGCCGAGGATGATATTGGCCAACAAGCTTTCTGTGGCGAAGCTCTTAGGGATAATGCTTTGCGGCGCTGGCTTTTGAACAATGCGGCTGTTGTCCTGAGTTTGCTCGCATTGGCGGCAAGCATATTTAGGACGAACATATTCCAACACTTTGAGTACCGCTGGCGTGAACTCAAGCTTTTCACTGCGGTCTTCACCGATTTTATGCAGACTATGTTGGCAGCAAGCGCACTGCTTTTCATCGTCGTCTAAATCGAGTTCGATAACCTCACGAGGCAAGCTCTTTGGCAGTGGTCTGCGTTTACCGCGTTTCTTCGTTGTGATGGTCGTTGTGACAACGTCAACCTCTTCTTCTTTAGCAGCTTCACACTCCGCTTCGTTGAAGAGGTCACCTTGGGATTCATTGTAAGGCTTTAACGCATCCGAGCGTTTAGCGAACTGACGGTCGAAGGCAAGTTTGAGCTGTTCAAGCAGCGATTGGCGCTCTTGTTTCAATTGGATTTCTGACGCCAACAGCGCTTTCACCATCGCTTGTAGCTCGGCAACATCTTGGCTTTCTGGGTTGATATTTGGCGTCTTTTTCATGGCATTTATCATACTAAAATCATGCCGTTAACGCTTGGTGGATAAGACTATATTATCGATTAAGTCATTGTAAAATCTTCTATTTTAACGGGGTTATGGCCGATAATCGTGAAGCCTGAAAGCAGCCTATCAAGCTCGAAATGAGTCAGAGTAAACACGTCATTTTTCTCTTTGGAAGGCCATTTATATTTGGCTTTTTCAAGGCGCTTATACCAAAGAGCAAAGCCTGTTTTATCCCAGTACAACACTTTGACTTTATCGCGCTGTTTGTTGGTGAACAGGAATAGTGCGCCGCTGCCCAAGGGCAAGTCGGTGTCATTTTCGATAATCGCAGCGAGGCCGTTGATGGACTTTCTAAAATCGACGCTTTCGCGATAGAGATAGATTTCGGGAGCACTGAGCATACGTTTCATGACAGCGCACCGATAAGTTCTGCAAGATAGGTCGCTGGCGTGCCTTGTGGGATGCTCAGTTCAACATCATTGACGAGCAGGGTCATATTGGCAACGGCAAGGTGAGTGGCTTGATACTTTGTGGTCTTTTCAACGACTTCTGCTTTAACAAAGCCAACCGTGTTCGGTTTTTCGATGTGCTTTAACTGTTGGCGCTTAGCATAAAAAGTGGAAAGGCTGAGGCCGTTACGTTCACAGAATAATCGTTGTGATAGTTGGCTGGATTCATAGCGTTCGAACAGGGTTCGCCATTCTTGGTTAGTGCGTCGTTTGGCCATTTCAAATCTCCTTTGCTGCTTTGGGTTGGAGGTTTGATCTTATTATTCGGGCTAGACGATTAGAATGCGGGGTTTATGATGCGCTTACAGGACAATAAACAAAGAAAGGTACACTAGAGGTACAGTCACTAGTTTTGACACCTTTACCAAAACTACGCTAAACTACTGTTTAGTAAATACTTTAATGTGTTTTTAATTACGCTTAATTTACCTCGGTTTTCCTAGACTTCCTGCGTTAGTGGCTAACTCATAATCGATTGGTCCGCAGTTCAAGTCTGCGAGGGGCCACCATATTCCAGAAGGTTAGTAAGCGTAGTGTTTACTAACCTTTTTTTGTACCTGACGATTTTGGGTCAGGTAATGGGTCAGGTAAGCCCCGATCACTCACTCTTCTCCGTCTTCTTCCAATACTAATCTGAATACTCCGCTGTTGCCAAATATGTCGTTCTGGCTGATAAAGCTCTCTCATAGAGAACAAAGAGAGAGATTGAACTCGCAAACCAACCACAAGTGACTTAAATTGCACTTATAAATAATTTCTTATACAGTCACGACAAAAGTGAGTTATAGTGAACTTATGTATTAAGGCGAACCCAATAATGACAAAAGTACATTAAAAGGCACTTATGAAAAAAGGTAAGATGGTAAAGGCACAACCTATGCCTGATTTTAATACCGAGTTCAGCATGGAAACGCTGGGGAGCGCCATTCGCTCAAAGCGCACCGATAGAGGCTGGCGTATTGATGATCTCGCTTCAAAAGCCAACTTATCTCGTAGAACCGTCATGAAGGTAGAAAAAGGCGATACCAGTGTCACCTTTGCCAATGTACTCGTCCTCATGGATATCTTAGGGCTATCGTTACGCCTTATCGATTTAAACCTATTTGTTCGTCCACATAGCCAAATACCCACCCAAGCTGAAAACAGCGTGAGAAGCAATAAGGACGGTTGGTATGAGTAAGTTACAACAGTTAGACGTGTTTATCGGTACGAGTACCAAAATTGGTCGTTTGATTCTTCCTGTCGGAACAGAAACAGAGTTCTCATTCATCTATGAAGATAAATGGAAACACACGGGTTTCCCAATTTCGCCACACATCCCTTTCGATGATCGGGCTTCGCCACGTAGTATTGAGAACTACCTCAGAAATCTCCTTCCTGAAGGAGAAGCCTTTGAGGAGATGATACAAAACACCACTATCTCCAAAAGCAATACATTCGGGCTGATTCGTAAGCTTGGTGCGGAAACATCTGGCGCATTGTCTTTTCGAGTTCCAGAATCAGAACCAGGGGAAACCAGTTTTAGATCTGTACCTGATGATGAACTAATAGAACGACTGGAGCGAAATCTAGCGCCATTAGTGTATTGGGACGGTAAGGTTCGCCTTTCGGTTGCAGGTGTTCAAAACAAGTTAAACTTACTTAAGCGCGGTGGTGAATGGGGGTTTGGTGAAGGCAAATTGAGTTCGAACTACATTCTGAAGTTTGAAAGCGGTAAAGCACCATGTATTGCTGTTAATGAGTTCTTTTGCATGACATTAGCCAAGCTAGCATGTTTGGACGTCGCTAATGTTGAGTTAACTCGCATTGGCAAGACTAGGACACTGATCATAGAACGGTTCGATCGTGCCTATATCGAGACTCGTGATGTCGTTCAAAGAAAACATGTGATTGATGGCTGTCAGGCAACTGACTTACCTCCAGGTTACAAATACGAGCGTCAGAATGGGGATGAAGGCGATGGCGTATATATGCGTGATGGCGTTTCTTTCCCACGCCTACTGAGCGTCAAAACCATAGACACGGTAATCACCAATCTAAAGCTTACCCAATGGATGCTCTTTAATCTAGCAACGCTAAATTACGATGCCCATGGTAAAAATATTAGCTTCTTCGTCACCCCTAAAGGGCTGGAACTAACCCCTTTTTATGATTTAGTAAACATAGAAGCTATCGCTCAAGAGGGAACAAAACGCAACTCACGAAGCGGTAAGTTGTCTGCTGATGAGGGGCGTGCCGCCAGTATACCTCAATATTTTGCAATGTCGATTGGAGATTGGGAAAGTGAAGACTTTCAAAATCCGCCGAAAGGTAACTTCAAACGCCCTATCACCAGCTATGATTTAGCTGAATTCGGCGCTCTGCTGGGTTATTCAGGCACCAAAATGGCTTCCATAATGGTAGAAACCGTTGGTGCTATAAAAAATGCCCTGAAGGAAGCAATTGACCTTACCGAAGATCAAGGAATTGATGATAGAGAGCGTGAACACATAGAACTATGTGTCTCACTCATCCAAACAGAGTGTGAATACTTGCTAGCGCAAGCCGACAGCGTGCCAGAAATGAGTGGGCTTCTTTAATGGCTAATACAGGGGCTATAGCAAACAATTTATAAATTATTTTTGGACATAAGTTTGCCAGCAGTGCCTGCATGATGTCACAGCTTATGAACAACTAGATTTGAATTCGATAGATTACAAGCATATACTTCTGATACTTGCTATAAGAAACGCGGTTTCGGCTCCACTTGTAGATAGATGAATTCAAATAGCCCTGTTCTCTTACGCTCATAGAGTATTGACCGCAGGTAGCGCGTAATAGAACCACTTCTAGTGGCTCTTGTCGTATCTTAATGTTAGAAAAGCTAAGATAGCTTCCTTCAAATTTTCTACGTTCATAGTGAGTCGCAACAAATTGCTCTAAGAAACTTTGGGGCAAAGACGTGTTACGAGGTCTGCTAACACGTATTAAACACGGCACAGACTGTATCCTTACTTTGATATGGTTTTATATGGATTCACCCGTTATGCAGGATAGTTATATGCAAATCCAACAGATTTTTGAAGAACTTGAGTCGGCCTCTGATTTCGAGCTTTTCCGATTACAGTCAGCAATACAAAAGATGCTTGAGGATCCTGAGCGAACAAAGCAACTAAAACGGAAGATTCAAGTCGGAATGAAAGTGGATTATTTTTGTATCGTCAGAAACCACGCTATCCCTTGCTCAATTTTAAAGATTGGGCGTAGTCGCGTAGACATTCAAGAAGATGATACTCAAAAGCGCTGGTCGATCCCTTTCTATCACCTTAATCTTAACCATATTGAAACTGAGATTGTCTCACTAAACATCAAGGGGATGTCAAAAGCAGAGCTTTCTATCGGTTGCACCGTCGGATTCATTAGCAACAAAGACAACAGAGAATACATCGGACAAATTAGCAAGCTTAACCCCAAACGGGCGGTAGTACTTGTCCAAAATACCGCGTGGAACGTTCCTTACTCAATGCTTTTCCCTGTAATAACTACCGAGATCACAGAGCATAATCAAGTTTTACTGCTAGGTTAGCCGCCTTATGAAAAGTACTCCAAAACAAGCCGTAGAGTAATTGAGTTGTAGTATGCGAAACTAATTTTGGGGCAAAGGTGTTTCAGAGCTTACGTTCATTACCCCATTGGTTCTGACAAACCCACTTATGAAAGATAATGGGTAACACATTTTTCACCAGAGAGTTCTGCACTGAGAGGGCTTTTTATCTATCAATGAAATGAGCAAACTTTAGTTTTTGATGATTTGAGCGAGAACAGTGTTCTCGCAATAGCATTTTCAGTTGGAAATTAGGCTCAATAGGTTAACTTTTATGTTCTGAGAACACCCTTCTATACGGTTAGACTGCTTGAATCCTCACTCACATTCAACAGTCGCAAGTGTAGCGACACTTGGGATACGCAGAGCAACCATAGAAACTTTTACCCGAATTACGACCTTTTTTAGCAACACGAATCACAAGGTTAGACTGGCAGTTTGGGCAAACCTTGGAATGAGGCTCGGGTGTAGGCTCACCAATGACTGGCTTATTCATAAAGCTGCGTCCATCTTCAATCAGTGGACTAGCTCGCTACCATTAACCAACCACAGGCGCTTCTCTTGAGCAAAAGCGATAGCTTCAGAAGTAAAATCTCCCGATGTTACAATGATCATTTTGCTAGCACGATTGTCGATCATCACACCATACATTTCTCTTAAGACTTGAACTCCGACTTTTCTAGCTTTCCAGTGCTTACATTGTACAAGACTTAACTCGCCGTCTTTAGTTAACCAAATATCTACCCCACCATCAGCCTGCTTTGAGAAAGATTGTTTAACATCGTAGCCTTGCTGCTTAAAGTACTCGCCAATGTAGCTTTCAAATTCAATCCAACTGAGGGAATTGAGCGGAGTCGTGTTTTTGTGTGCTCTGATTTGAGACGTCGTCGCAAGATAATTATGCTTTCGCTGATACTGCTTAAAGAATGCAATGGGAGCAGGAATTAAAAACAAAAAAGCAAAATACGGTGCCATTTTCGGGAGATTCGGCCCAATGGCATTGAAGATGAAGTTATCACTGCGAGCCGCCAAGCCAGGCAATAGGATGTAAAACCAACATAAATGCCTGCTGAGAACAAAATACTCACCCACCACGGCGCATCCATCAAATGCCAAATAATTCCATCATTCTTCCGAGCCATAACTCCTCCTAATAAGCATCAAAATGCATTAAAGCACAATTACCAGACCTAATACATAGAGTTAAATCATGTATTTAGTGGGAGAACAAACAGCTAGAACAGTGTTCTCACAGTAGCGTTTGAAAGTTATCAGCCTTTGCCTGAGATACCCAAACACGAGTCGGATAATGCAAGCATCTCCCCACATTTTGGTTCACGTCACTCAATGAAGCTTCAAAGCTACTATGTAATGAAAATATCGAACTAATGCTTCTGATCAGTAGAGAAAAACCTGAAATCCTAGCTGAGCTTGCGGAGATTAGCGGTCATCATATCCACGAACTCTCACGAACACTCGACGACTTATCATCAAAAGGATTCATCCAGTTCGAGGAAGAAGGCAGCGCTTGCCGCCCTATTGCTGTATTTACTGACTTTGAGATTATTCTCGGCAAAGAATTAGAGAATACACTGCAAGAAAGCTATTGTTCATGATGTCCATCACTCGTTACTGCGGCGTATGCCGCTTAAAAAGCACAGTTTTATGCTGTGCAGCCTCAAATAGTGGTTGTTCTAATACTTTCCGTCTAGGTCAACCTGCTCGTCACCAATGATCTCTTCCAACTGCTCTGTGAGGGCTTCAGTTACTTCAAATTACCTTGCCTGTGTTGGTAGAGATACCGTAATCGAGCAAGTTGATAATTCCATCTAGCGCAACGTCACTATCATTTAAGTCGGCTTGCTCATAAAAATGCCTTAATCACGATAGTACAATTACACTCTCTCCAGCTTCAGAGAGGTTGTCTCATCAAAAAAAACCAACCAAAAAAATTAAAAAAACAAATAATTTCAATGATTTAAAGAAAACTAAGATTTAGACACTAAAAGTTAGTGTCTAAATCTTAGTGCCGAAAAATTAAACAACACGTCCAATAATTACCTTGTACAGAAGTAACCTTCAAGTAACTTGAGTAGAAGTGCTTGGCGTTTATCGAACCCTGTTAGATATCGAGGTAAAACCAAGACTAAATCAATTGCTCTTGGATTATTGATTCTGATAAAAAACCAAGTGCCCGATACCCTTTTTCTCGCTTATTGAACATCCTGAGCAGCATTGGAATTTTTGCATCAACATAGTCGATCACTTTCACCTCCTCTTTTCCCTTGTAATCACGCTGTATTCGCCCTACATATTGGATTAACGACCCTTTCCAAGACACAGGCAACGCCAATATCAAAGTATCTAGGCGTGGAAGGTCAAAGCCCTCTCCTACAAAACGTCCTGTAGCAACAACGACTTGTGTGCTATCTAGCTTTGACATAACCTCAGCTTGCTGCTTTTTCTTCATCGAACCCACTAATATTTGGTGTGTGATCCCCGCATCATTAAGCAAACCAGCAATGATATTGGCGTGCTCTCTCCGTTCGGTTAATACGATCGGAACTCGGCCATTAGCGACTTCGTTTTGAATGCCATCGACAATAGCGGCATTACGTACAGGGTGAAGCATTAACCAACGATAAATTTCAGAAATATGAGGTTGAGGTTCATTCGAAGATAAATGTAAAGGCACTTCCAGGGTCAGCTCTCGGCGATCTAGTACCTGAGCAAACCGATTGTTTCGGTCTAACTTTATGCTATGCCTTACTCTACCTGCTTGCATAAATATGATCGGTTGATGCCCGTCTCGTCTTTCAAGTGTTGCACTAATCCCAACGACGTACTTAGCATGCGCTTCAGATAACACCTGCTCATATTGTGGTGCTGATAGATGGTGGCATTCATCCACAATAATTTGGCCATATTCTTTCACCAGTGCATGAACACTATTGTCGCTTCTGTTTATCAAACTTTGATAAGTCGCGATATCAACTTGTCCTGTTGGTTTCTTCTTACTTCCTGTATATACGCCGATCTCGATACCCTGGGTGAAAGCTTTTAAGCGCTCCTGCCACTGGTCAACAAGCTGCTTGTTATGCACTAAGACCAGGGTATTGACTCCTCGTCTTTCTATTAAACCGATTGCCGTTACCGTTTTGCCAAAGGCAGTTGGAGCATGAAGGACACCGATGTCATGCTGCATTAGCTCATCAATCGCTTTACTTTGCGCTGAGCGCAAAGAGCCAACGAATGTCATGTCTGCTAGCACCTGGCCAACAAAACGATTATCCGTAACTTGGAGAGCAATACCTAATTCTGAACAAATAGATTTTACTTCATCCCAACAGCCCCTCGGCAAGCTCAAATAACCACTGTCTAACTCCGCCAAACATATAAAACGTGAAATTCCGTTGGTAGATAAACGCAGCCCTTGAGCTTTGAAAAACTTAGGATTCGAAAAGGATGCCAATTTCTTAAACTGGGCAATTAAAGGGTTCGGAACTTGGTTTATCGGTAAGTACAATCTGTTAGCAAGAACGATGTCCAGCGCCTTAGGTTTGTCTGGGATGGCAACGCTAGTTTTCACTGTTCGTTCCCAGGGCTTAACTGATACACCATCCTCGGCATCATTTCGATACTCCACTCTGCTTTCGAGAAGTAATTCTATTTTCTCAATAGATAGTCGTCCCATAGACGCTAGCACCTCCCATTGATCAGAGTATGGTGTAAACGACTGATCAACAAACACCGAGTTTCCGTTTGCACGAGCTTGTTTTTGTAACGGCAAAGCAATCAGATTCCCAATTCCACCGATAGGTAACACGTCTTGGTTGGGGAATAGGCGGTCATAGGAATCAAATGACAAAGCGCCATGAATTTTCATGGCTTCATCAAGCAAATAGAACCCTAATTGTCGAGCCACTTTTGCATCAGTCGCTTGTGCAAAGAAAATCCATACATGTGCTCCCTGACCTGAACGAGATCGCTCTAATAAGCAATCGATACCTTTTAGTTTGCACACTTCGACATACGCAAGAGAAGCTTCTTGCCAATCACTTTTGTCAAAATCAACCGCAAGTAGCCAACAGGTGTTGCCCGCTAGCATAGGATACAAACCAACAACTTCTTTGCCAGTAAGGTGGGCATACATAGCGGCATCATCTAACGGCTTGAATGCTTGATTGGGGCACTCCAAACACTTTATTTTAGGTTTGCCACATAGACCTTGATGCCACTCGTTTTCGCAAGCGATCGCATAACCACTTCTACCTTGTTGATTCTGCCACCTATGCGCATAGCATTGAGTATTGCCTTTAAAATAACTCTGATAGATAGACAGTTTTTGTTGAGGTGACATTTCACATACAGGCTTCTTGTTAATCGCTTCCTGCGTCAATAGACGCTGCTTCTGCTGTTCAAGTTGATCCAGCTCCTTTTTCAGCTCATGAATCTTTTGCTCAATTAGCTCAAGCTCATCCATATCTAGCCCCGACAATTACATCATTTTCATGCAGTTAATCATCGATTGTACAAAAGACAATACGAAAACAAAGGCACAATTCATAACCTATCTAACATATTTATAAAGCATTCTTGCCTAAAATCAGTACATACTGTCGCTAAATTGAGAGTTATTCACGTTTTGATGATGCTTCAACATGTGCCTTTCGGCTTAAGAACTCAAGATCAGACATTCGTTGATGTCGCAGATGTTGTGCGAGGGAAAAATTGCGGCTGTATATGCCCTTCTTGCCATACACCACTGATTGCGAGACAAGGTGAAGAAAAGCAATGGCACTTTGCTCATGCGAGCCGCAAGGTTGAAGGAACTGATAAAGAATGTGATTTTTCTTTTTTTGTTTCTGTGCGCATGATGGCGAGACAAGTGATTGAAACAGGTATAGCTATTGTTCTTCCTGAATACAGGAGTTCTCTAACAAAACAAGTGAAAGGAAAGTGCTTCAAAGAAGAATTTTTGGTTGCTAAGTCATCCACCATCTTACTTGATAACGTCGATAAAGAAGCTTCGTTTGAGAAATGTATTGTAGACGTAATGGGCCAAGTCGGTAATTTCACCTTTGTTATTTACTTTACCCACCCAAACCGTCCACTACCAAGTGAATTGCTCACTCCACATAACAGGCAATGCGGTATACTCGAAATCAAGCTGGATGATACACATCACCTATTTACAAGTGATAAAGTCTCAGGGATTCGGCAACTAGACAGACTGAAAGATTACCTTCAACACGATGTCGAATCTAAATCGTGGGTATTTCACCCACGCTACGCTCAATTGGCGCAAGAAGCGACTGAGCGATTATCCTTAAAAGCAACTCAGTACACTCCTCCCCCGACTCCGAGCATTCATAATGACCAACATCGCCATCGCAACCCAAGGAGTTCCAAGCTTCATCGTACCGACTCATGGCAACCAGCAATGAAAGATATCCAGCCAGCACCTGTGCCAAGGCGTTCAGCTCAATTTGAGTGCATCATATGTCAATGCCAGTGGCAAGTTACGCTACCTAGTAAACCAATCTGCCCTAAATGCCATAGCCACCTATACGCTAGCGAGATCTCATCAAGATAAGAATCACATCAAGCGCTGAGGAATCCCCTAATGATTTTGATAAAAATCATCAAGTTAAGGTAGATACACATCTTGTCGTATGATCAAATGGTTTCGCAAAAAATCAATAACCAGACAACAAGATGTGCGAACTCGATATTTT